>DATDCZ010000110.1:0-13120 GCA_036524055.1 Anaerolineales bacterium
TGCTCTGTTCTGCGGGAGCAGGTCTTGCCGAGCCTGTTGGTGCGACAGTTTGCATTTCTGCACTTTGATGAAGGACAGGCGCGCGGGCTGCTGCTCCAGGGCCTCGAGGAGAGTTCGATACCGGACGAGCCCGGCGCGCGCACGCTGCTGGCCGGCACCGACAGGTACCGTCCGGCAAGCGCGGCCGCGCCGACCCTTCCGTACTCCTGGGTCAGGCTCTCGGTGCCGCTGCGCGTCCACCAGGCCCTGGTCGGGGTGTGGTTTTTTGGCCGACGCGATCCTGACGATACCTACGGCCCGGCGGATATTGCCGTGATTCAGGCACTGGCAGATGAAACCGCCATTGCTCTCAGCAATGTCGTGCAGGCCCAGCGCTTGCGGGAGCTCTCACAAGCCAATGTCACCCGCAATGAGGATGAGCGACGCATGCTGGCAGTGCAGTTGCACGACAGCATTCTCAACCAGATGGCAGCCGTCACGATGAAAATGGATGGTCCGTCCCTTACGCCGGCCATTCAGAGCACGCTGGAGGAGCTGAGTAACAGGGTACGTGCCATCGTCAGCGACCTGCGCCCACCAATGCTGGCCTATGGTCTCAAGGCCGCACTGGAGGAATTGGCAGAGACACTCAGCGAACGCTCCGATCATCCGGTGGGCCTTTCGCTCATGCCGGCGGGCGGAGACATACGCTATCCGGCCAACGTTGAGCTTCACGCATTTCGCATCGTGCAGGAAAGCTGCGAGAATGCGGTGCGCCATTCCCGCGCGGACAATATCTCGATCAGCGGGCGGCTGGAACCGGATCGGATCGAGCTTCTGATGGAGGACGATGGCGCGGGCTTCACCGTTCCTCCGGCGGCCGCGCTCGAGACCCTGGTTGCACAGAAGCATTTTGGGCTCGCGGGCCTGCTGGAACGCGCCAATCTAATTGGTGCCGAGGTAGACATCCGATCGACGCCCGGCATGGGGACGCGCATCCTGATCCGATGGAGCTCGACAGGTGCCCCGGCCCGCCCTCCAGTGGGTGAGCAGTAGGCCACTTCCCTTCGCCCCCCATCTTGTCGTCATGTTAGACTCCCTCTATGCACTCCGCCACGGCGCAAGCGCATCCCAATATCGCCTTCATTAAGTACTGGGGCAACCGCGACGATGCCCTGCGCCTGCCGGCCAACGGGTCCATCTCGATGAACCTGGACGGCCTCTACACCCGTACGACCGTCAGTTTCCAGCGCTCGCTGCCCTTTGATGAGCTGATCATCAACGGCCGTGAGGTGACCGGGCACGCCCTGGACCGCGTCAGCGCCATGTTGGACCTCGTCCGCGAGCGCGCCGGTTCGAAGGCCCAGGCCGAGGTCGTGAGCGAGAACAACTTCCCGTCGGGTGCGGGCGTGGCGTCTTCCGCCTCCGCCTTCGCAGCGCTTGCGGTTGCCGCCAGCACCGCGGCCGACCTGAAGCTGACACAGGCCGAACTCTCGCGCCTGGCTCGCCGCGGCTCGGGCTCTGCCTGTCGTTCCATTCCCGGGGGCTTCTCGGAATGGAGCATGGGCGAGGGCGACGAGGACTCATTCGCCGTCACCATTGCAGCGCCGGATCACTGGGCGCTCACCGACTGCGTCGCCATCGTCAGTGAGGCGCACAAGCCGACCGGCTCCACCCAGGGACATGCGATTGCCGGAACGAGCCCGTTGCAGAGTGCGCGCCTGGCCGACGCGCCTCGGCGTCTCGACCTGTGCCGCCGCGCTGTGCTCGACCGGGATTTTGGGATGCTGACGCAGATCGTCGAGCTCGATTCGGACATGATGCATGCGGTGATGATGACGTCAAAGCCCGCGCTGCATTACTGGGTCCCCACCAGTCTTGCTGCCATGAATGCTGTGCGCCAGTGGCGCGCCGACGGCCTGCCTGTATGTTCCACGGTGGATGCTGGTGCAAATGTTCACGTGATCTGCCCCTCCGAGCACGCCTCGGAGGTTGCCTCCCGCCTTCGACAGGTGCCCGGCGTCAAGGACGTGCTGACCGCCGGAGTCGGCGGCCCGGCCGTATTAATAGAAGAGATCCACCACAAATAGGGCGGTAAGGCATCCCCCGGTCGGGGCATCAGTACCCCAACCCTCTTCTAATCGCCTTTTCATCCGTTGCCGGGTGCAGGAGATATAATCCTCGTTCTGGTAGATATGAGCGTATCCATACTTTCTCTGGCAATCTTCGTGGCCGTCTTCGGAGGCGTGGTCTTCATCCACGAGTTCGGCCACTACGTCGTCGCCCGCTTGCTAAAGGTGGAGGTCGAAGAGTTCGGCTTCGGCCTCCCGCCGCGCATCGTCAGGCTCTTCCGCTGGAAGGGCACCGACTTCACGCTTAACTGGCTGCCCATCGGCGGCTTTGTGCGCCCCAAGGGCGAGAACGATCCCAAGATCAAGGGTGGTCTGGCTGCCGCCAGCCCCTGGACCCGGCTGGCCGTGCTCACCGCCGGACCGCTGATGAACCTGATCCTGGGCGTGGTCGTCTTCAGCCTGCTCTTCTTTAATATGGGCATCCCCGACTATCACCAGGTGCAGATCGGGCAGGTGCTGCCCGGCTCACCCGCGGCCCAGGCGGGCATTCAATTCAATGACATCGTCGTGAGCGTGAACGGCGTTGCGATCACCGACCCCACGCAGCTGCACGATGTGATCTATGCCAACCTGGATGCCCCGATCGAGATGACGCTGCGGCGCAGCGGCGCGACCGTGACTGTGACGGCCGTCCCGTCCAGCACCCGGCCTGTGAATGAGGGTGCCCTGGGCATATCCATGGGCCCCGCCCTGGTTCGGCCCGGTTCGGTGATCCAATCCGTTCGATACGGTAGCATGGCCGTTGCCGCGCAGACGCGGCTGCTGATCCTCCTGCCGGCTCAGTTGTTGCGCGGCCAGCTGAGCCCCGAGGAGGGCCGCCTCATCGGCCTCAAAGGCATCTACGATCTGTTCGGGCAGGCGGTCAGCCGCGATATTCAAAGCCGCGAAACGCCGCCGCCTTCCCCCGGCACCGCTTCGACCGAAACGCCCACCTACTTCACCCTGCAGCTGATCGGGATCCTCACCATCAGCCTGGGTGTGCTGAACCTGTTCCCGTTCCCGGCACTGGATGGAGGTCGCTTCATCTTTGTGCTGCCGGAGCTGATCCTGCGTCGGCGCGTGCCCGCCGAGTGGGAGAATCGCATTCACGCCGCGGGCATGATCGTGCTCCTGCTGCTGATGGCCTATGTCAACGTCATGGATTTCGTGAACCCGGCCGTCGTGAATCTGCCCTGATGACCAAGCCCAAAACTGCTCTGGAGAAGGTGCTGGCCGAATTGGCCGACGGCGCGCCCCCCTCGGAACGCGCGCTGCAGGTGTTCTCGGACCTGGACCCGGCCTCGCTTGAGACCGTGATGCTGGCCTGGCCCGGCATTCCCCTGAAGCAGAAGATCCTTCTGCTGGACGGCCTGCACGGACTGGCGGACGAGAACACGCTGGTCTCGTTTGACGACCTGGCGCGCCGCCTTCTGACGGATGTCGATGGCCCCGTCAGAGCGCGTGCCATCCGCCTGTTGGACGAGGCTGAGGACCCAAAGCTGACCAGCGCCTTCATCAGGATCCTCACCGCCGATGAGGACCCCGAAACGCGTCGCGAAGCGGCGGCTGCACTGGGCCGGTTCGTTGAGCTGGGCGAACTCGAGCGCATCCCGGCGGAGAACCTGCGCTCGGTGGAGGAGGCGCTGCTGCACAAGGCGAATGGCGAGGATCAAGCCATCGTCCGCCGCAGCGCGGTCGAATCGCTCGGGTACTCCTCGCGACCGGAGGTGGTAACGCTGATCGAGTCGTCCGTTCGCCGGCAGGATCCAGACTGGCAGGCGAGCGCGCTGCTGGCCATGGGCGTCTCATCGGATGAGCGCTGGGAGGAGCCGGTGCTCGAGCGGCTGCTGGAGGCCAATCCCGTGGTACGCCTGGCGGCCGTCAAGGCTGCCGGTGAATTGCGGCTGGCGGCTGCGCGTCCGCTGCTGTTCCAGGTCCTGCAGGAGGAGGATGACGAGCAGACCTCCAGCGCCGCCATCTGGTCCCTGTCTCAGATCGGCGGTGAAGATGCCCGCATCTACATTCAGGACCTGCTGGCCGCGGCCGACGACGAGGAGGTCGTGCAATTCCTGGAGGAAGCGCTCGAGAACCTTGAATTCACCGATGAGTTGAACAGCTTTGATCTGATGGCTGTGGATCCGGACCTGGACGAGTAGACCTCGAGGCCGACTGGGACCGGATGCGGGGGCGACGCGGGCCGTTCTCCAACCCGGATCACTGCGGCGCGGCGGAACACCATGGATTTCAATGTACTCTTCGCCACCTTTGCCAACAACCTGCTGCCGATCCTGCTCTTGAGCGGCGCCGGGCTGCTGCTTGGTAAGACGATTTCGATTGATAGTCGCGCCCTCGGGCGCGTCGTTTTCTATGTGTTCAGTCCGATCCTCGTGTTCAACCTGCTCTTGCACGTGGAGCTCAGCTCGGATCAGATCCTGGGGACGATGGCTTACACCCTGCTGGTGTGCACCGTGGGCGGCCTGCTGGCCCTCGGTCTCGGGAGACTGATGCGCCTCGAGCGGCCGATGCTCTCCGCCATGGTCATCACGGTGGCCTTTGCCAACACCGGCAACTATGGACTGCCGCTGGTCTCCTTTGCATTCGGCCCGGAGGCACTGGCTTTCGCGAGCCTGTACTTCGTGACCACCTCCATCCTGTTCAATACGGCGGGTGTGCTGATCGCCTCTTTGGGCCACATGGACCTGAAGACCGCGGCCCTGGGGCTGTTCAAGGTGCCGGCTGTGTATGGCGTGATCCTGGCCGCCCTTCTCAATCGCTTCGATGTGGCACTTCCGCTGCCGTTGGCGCGGACCGTTGAGCTCGCCGCCGCCGGCAGCATCCCGCTCATGATCGTGCTTCTGGGTGTGGAGTTGTCGCGTGTGACATGGTCGCACAGCGTCAAGCCGATTGCCTTCAGTGTGGGTCTCCGGCTCCTTGCCGGACCGCTGATCGGACTGCTTCTAGCGATCCCGTTCGGCCTGCAGGGTGCGGCGCGCCAGGGCAGCATCGTGGAGACAGCCATGCCCGCTGCGGTGACCAATACCGTGCTGGCGGCTGAGTACGGCCTGGACAGCTCGCTAGTCACGGCGATGGTCTTCGTGGGCACGATCTTGAGCCCGCTTACACTCACGCCGCTGCTGGTCTTTTTGGGGAATTAGCCCGTGCGCCCAGGTCTGACCGAAAGGATCTGCCATGTCTGAGCCCAGCGCCGCCGTGCGGTTGCATATCACGGTGCGGGGTCGCGTGCAGGGTGTCGGCTTCCGCGCCCACGTGGAGTACAGCGCCCGCCCGCTGGGTGTGACGGGCTGGGTGCGCAATGTTGGCTACGATGTGGTCGAGACGGTTGCCGAGGGGGAGCGGGCCAAACTGGAGCAACTGGCCCAGGCCATCACGGCTGGGCCGCGCGGCTCTCACATCGACGAGTCGACGGTCGAATGGTTGGATGCAACGGGGGAATTCCAGGGCTTCGTCGTGCGCCGCAGCATCTGAGTTTGCTGAACCCGTTAGGAAAAGCCCAGCCCGCGTTCTTTCATGGATACATGCCGGCCGCGGCCGATGACGATGTGATCGAGCACCTTCACGTCGATCATCTCCCCGGCCTTGATCAGCTCGCGCGTCACCGCCACGTCGTCGGGGCTGGGGGTGGGGTCGCCGCTGGGATGATTGTGTACGACGATCAGTGCGGTGGCGTTCCTGCGCACGGCCTGCTTGAACACGTCCGCCGCACGCACCTGGGCCGTGTTCACCGAACCCCGGTAGATCTGCGTGATCTCCAGCACCTGGTTTCGAGTATCGAGCAGTATGACGCGCAGCTCCTCATATTCGAGCGCCTGCATGTCATACTTCACCATGTCGGCCGCCTGGGCCGGGTTGTTGATGGTCGGGTGCTCTTCCGGAGGGCTGTCGTGCAGCCGGCGCCCTAGTTCAATGGCCGCCTTGATCTGAGCCGCCTTCGCCTCTCCGATGCCTCGTTCTGCGACCAGTTCCTCGAAGGGCGCGCGGTGGATGCCGGCGAGTCCGCCGAACTTGTGCAGCAGACGCTGCCCCACCTGTACGGCGCTTTCACCCGCCACGCCCACACGCAGAAGGATGGCCAACAACTCGGCGCTTCCGAGCCGGTCGGGGCCCTCGGCCCGCAGCCGCTCGCGCGGGCGCTCGGATGCGGCCAGGTCGCTGATGCGATAGGATGTCTTCGAGGGGTTGTCCGTCATCGTCGCTCCTCCGGGACGGGCGTCCGCTGATTGTAAAGCCAAAAGCTTGCTTGACACGTCTGTTTGCCTCAAGTAGAATGATTTGCGCCCTGTAATAGGGCGCCGCACCTTAAAACGGGCCTGTAGCGCAGTTGGGAGCGCGCCTCAATCGCACTGAGGAGGTCAGGGGTTCGAATCCCCTCAGGTCCACAGATTTACGATGGCCGGTTCTCGATTGACGATCTGGGTCTCCAATCGTAAGTCTGAAATCGAGCATCGCAAATTGAACCGGGCCCATAGCGCAGTTGGGAGCGCGTCTCAATGGCATTGAGAAGGTCGGGGGTTCGAATCCCCCTGGGTCCACACAACTGAATAGATGGTCCAGGACAGGAGTAGTAGGTCATCCCGTCAGCGAGAGGGGAGGGCGAGGTGGAAGCCCCTCACGGCGCCCGCGGGAGCGCCTCAGGCCGAACTCGCCTGCCGCCCGGAACCGATGCGGTAGCGCCGGTTGCCGGGAGACTTGGACGGTGAACGCCAGTAGTCGTCCACGGGTGTGCCCGTTACAGCGCCCAGAGTGACGTTGGCTCGTCCAACGTAATCCGGGTGGTACCGCGGAGGAATGTCCTTCGTCCCTGAGTGGATGAGGGACTTTTTTGTTGGTGAGGTCGATGGAGAAACGCATGCCCATCCCGAAATCGGAATGGATCTGGCACAACGGACGGCTCGTGAAGTGGGACGAGGCCACAGTGCATGTCACGGCCCATGCGCTCCACTACGGATCGAGCGTATTCGAAGGCCTGCGCCTGTACGACACGCCGCGCGGCCCGGCCGTCTTCCAGTTGCATGCCCACGTCCGGCGGCTTTTCGACTCGTGCCGCATCATGCGCATGAGCCTGCCTTACACCGCCGAGGAGCTGGCCTCCGCCATCCTGGAGACCGTGCGCCGCAACGGCCTGCGCTCCGGGTACATTCGACCGCTCGCCTACAAGGGCGTCGGCCCCATCGCCCTGGATGCGCGCAGCGCGCCCACGGAGGTGGCCATATTTGCCTTCGAGTTTGGGCCGTACCTGGGTCGGTCGGCCCTCGAAGAGGGTGTGGACGTGATGGTCAGCAGCTGGCGGCGCGCCACACCGGATACCCTGGCGAGCATGGCCAAGGCGGGTGGTAATTACGTCAATTCGCAATTTATTGCCATGGAGGCCGCCGACCAGGGTTTCAGCGAGGGCATCGCGCTGGATGCGAACGGGTTGGTGAGCGAGGGCAGCGGCGAGAACATCTTCGTGGCCCACCGCGGCGTGCTCTACACCCCGCCGGTCGGGGCGTCGATCCTCATGGGGGTCACGCGCGAGTGCGTCATCACGCTGGCGCGTGAGCTGGGCTACGAGGTTCGCGAGCAAAGCTTCCCGCGTGAGATGCTCTACATTGCGGACGAGGCTTTCTTCAGTGGAACCGCGGTGGAGATCTCGCCCATACGCTCGGTGGACAAGATACCGGTCGGGGATGGCAAGCGCGGCGAGATCACGAAGAGCATCCAGGGTGCCTTCTATGGAATCCTGAATGGAAAAGCGCCAGACCGTCATGGCTGGCTGACCCTTGTGGAATCATGATGAGGTTCGAATGAAGAAGAAGACTGCTGTTCGCAAGAAGACCGCCGCCAGGGCGCGCAAGCCGGCACGCAAGGCCGCTTCCAGGAAGCCCGCGGCTCGGAAGGCCGTCAAGCGGGTCCCAGTCAAGAAGCCCGCGGCCCGAAAAGCTGCAGCCCGCGTCCCCTCGCGTGCCAGCAAGCCTGTACGCAAGGCAGCCCAGAGACCGCGCGCCTACAACCCCGCCGAGCTGGAGCCGCGCTGGCAGGCCAGATGGGAAACGGATGGGCTGTATCGCGCGGTGATCGACGCGCGCCGACCCAAGCATTATGCGCTGACCATGCTGCCGTACACCTCGGGCGACCTGCACTTCGGTCACTGGTATCCCATGGCGCCCTCGGATGCGCGGGCACGCTTCAAGCGCATGAACGGCTACAACGTGCTCTTCCCGATCGGATTCGATGCGTTCGGTCTGCCCGGCGAGAATGCGGCCATCAAGCGCGGCATACATCCGAAGAAGTGGACCTATGACAACATCCAGAACATGCGCCGCCAGCTCAAGCGCATGGGAACGATGTTCGATTGGTCGCGCGAGGCCATCTCCGCCGACCCCGAGTATTACAAGTGGACCCAGTGGTTCTTCATTCAGCTGTACAAGCACGGCCTGGCATACCGCAAGCTGTCCGCCGTCGACTGGTGTCCCAAGGACAACACCACGCTGGCACGTGAGCAGGTGGTCGGGGAGAACCGCGTCTGCGAGCGCTGCGGCACGCCGGTGGTCAAGAAGAACCTGGAGCAATGGTTCTTCAAGTCCACCGATTACGCCGACGAGCTGCTCAATTTCGAGGGCATCGACTGGCCCGAGCGGGTCAAGACCCTGCAGACCAACTGGATCGGCCGCAGCGAAGGCGCCTCGGTCATCTTCAAGACCGAGGCGGGCACCGAGGTCGAGGTATTCACGACTCGGCCCGACACGCTTTGGGGTGCCACGTTCATGGTCTTCTCGCCGGAACATCCGCTCGTGGATGAAGTGACCACGGACGAACACAGGGCCGCCGTCGATGCCTACAAGCTGCAGGCCGCGCGCCAGTCCGATATCGAGCGGGAGGCCGCCGACAAGGAAAAGACGGGCGTCTTCACGGGGGGATACGCCATCAACCCCGTGAACGCGGAGCTTATTCCGATCTGGATCGCCGATTATGTGCTGATGTCCTATGGCACCGGCGCCATCATGGCTGTGCCGGCGCACGATGAGCGCGACTTCGCTTTCGCGCGCAAGTACGGCCTCAAGATCGTGCCGGTCATCCAGCCGGAGGGTATGGTGCTTGATGCGGGCACAATGGAAGCGGCTCACGCGCATGAAGGCGTGATGATCAACAGCGGCGCCTTCAACGGAACGCGCGCCACGGACGACAAGGGTATGCAGAACCCCGCCATTAAGGCTGTCACGGAATGGCTGGAGCAGCAGGGCACCGGCAAGCGCGCCGTGAACTACCGCTATCGCGACTGGCTGATCTCGCGACAGCGCTACTGGGGCGCGCCCATCCCCATGGTGTATTGCAAGAAGCACGGGTGGAATCCCGTGCCCGAGGATCAGTTGCCCGTTCGACTGCCGGACGATGTGGAGTGGAAACCGACCGGGGAATCGCCGCTCAAGCTCCACCCCACCTGGAAGAATGCCACCTGTCCGGTGGGCGGCGAGCCCGCGGTGCGCGAGACCGATACCATGGATACGTTCATGTGCTCTTCCTGGTATCACCTGCGCTACCTGAGCCCGCACTTCGACAAGGGACCCTTCGAGGCCTCCGAGTACGACTACTGGATGCCCGTGGACACGTACACCGGTGGCATCGAGCATGCGACGATGCATCTGCTGTACACGCGCTTCTTCCACAAGGCCATGCGCGACGCTGGGATCGTCCGGGGAAATGAGCCCATGCTGCAGATGCGCAATCAGGGCATCATCCTCGGCGAAGACGGCGAGAAGATGTCCAAGAGCCGCGGCAATGTCGTCCCGCCGGACGAACTGGTCGCCCGCCACGGCGCGGACGCGCTGAGGGCGTATCTGATGTTCGCCTACCGCTGGCAGGAAGGTGGACCCTGGAACAGCTCCGGCATTGAGGGCACCAGCCGGTGGCTCCGCCGCACTTGGGCGCTCTTCACTGAACGTTCCAGGCCGGGCGCAGCCTCCGCGGGGCCGGAAATACTCCGGGCCCTACGGCGCAAGCTGCACCAGACGCTGAAGTCAGTGAGCCGGGACTTTGGGGCATTTGAATTCAATACCATCGTCTCGTCGCTGATGGAACTGCTCAATGAAATGTACAGAGCTCGCGATGCGGGCGCGGAAGGTTCAGCGGAGTGGCAGGAGGCCGTGGACTACTACGTCCGGATGCTGGCGCCGGTCTGCCCGCACATCGCCGAAGAGCTATGGACCAAGGCTTTGGGCAAGCCCTATTCGGTCCACCAACAGCCGTGGCCGCGCCTGGATGAGGCCGCGGCGCTGGAGGATGTGATCGAGATCCCGGTCCAGGTGAATGGCAAGGTCCGCGATCGCATTCGTGTTGCAGCCGATGCCAGCGAAGATGCCATCCGCTCCGCCGCGTTGGGTTCAGAGATCGTGCGGAAATACCTGGACGGCAGGCAACCGCGCAAGGTGATCGTGGTGCAAAAACGTCTGGTCAGTTTGGTGGTTTAGCAGCAGCGGGGCGGGCCAATCGGCCCGCCCCGCATTTATGAGAAGGCCGGCGTATCCTGTATTAGAATCCGGGAAGCTTGCCCCCCTTCCTGGCACTTGCGTGCCTGAGCACTCTCGGAGGCAGACCATGAAAAGCATCAAGCTGCTGGTTGCCACTGATCCAGACTATTACGGCCCCGAGGCCAGTCCCGAGGACGTTCAAGAGTACGCCACCTTCGCCTACGAATACCTGCTCCGGAACGGCTACGAGCACGTCGAGATCGAGTTCGTCGAACGCTATCCGTCCGGAAGCGGCGACGCTCAATCCGACCTGCGAGAAGAGATCTGGTCGGCGTATCGCGGCACGTGATGCCGCGCATCGGTCGTTGAGCCGCTAGTCTGCCCGGGCTGGATCCTTGTATGCTGTGAAGCGAGGCATCCAGCGCGGCACATGTTGCTTGTAGCGGCGGTACTCCTCGCCGAAGCGTTTCTCCAACCCCGGCTCCTCCACGAAATAAAAATAGAGCGTGTTGATGGCGAAGAAGGCGAGCGCCCATGCCAGGATTCGCCATGAACCGAAGGCCAGCGCCTCGCCGAGGAGCACGCTGAGGACCGCCAGGATCATCGGGTTGCGGACGTAGGCGTACATGCCAACGATCACCAGCCTGGACGTCGGGCTCCATGGCGCCAGCGTGCCCTTCCCGATCCGAATGAAGCTGGCGATCGTCAACATCATCACCACCAGCCCGCCCAGCATCAATACGAGTCCACCTGCCAACTGCCCGGCCGCGGCAGCGTGCCAATGCGGTTCCACCCACAGCGGCACAAGGATGAGCGCTGTGATGGGCAAAATGAGAGAGGCCAGTTGCCTGAAGATGGATCGCATGGGTCGTGCCATGCCAGGATTCTACCGATGATCTGCGGGGGCCCGCGCCTTCTAACTGTCCAAAGAAAAGTCTTTACTGTACAATATTGGGGACAATCTATCCGCTGACCCCGGGAGGGCAGCGGAGGGGATGGAGAGACGGCAGTTGGATCGACCCCGAGCCTGAGCGGCCGATCCCACCGGCCCCGCGCAGTTAAGAGGATGGGGTGGCAATGCGATCTGAGCGAATTCGCGCGATCACACGTGATTTGATTCTCAAGAATCCACTCTTCTGGGCAGTGGCTGTGACTGCCGTTGCCCTGGGCGTGTTTGTCTTTGTTACCGACGCCCCGGCCTACGCCGGGACGGCTTCCGAGACATGCGCCAACTGTCATGTCATGGATTCCATGTATGAGAACTACTACCATGGCTCGCATCACGAGTGGGCCGAATGCGCGGGCTGCCACCTGCCGCACGACAACCTGGTGAACTACTACGTTGAGAAGGGGCGCCAGGGGATGCACGACGTGTATGTCTTCAGCATGGGACAGGCGCCGGCCTTGATCCGCCTGAGCGAGCACTCGCAGGAGGTCATCCAGCAGAACTGCATCCGCTGCCATGGGGAGGCGGTGGAAACGATCATGGTTGGCGCGCCGCCGTTTGATCGCAGCTGCTGGGAGTGCCACCGCACCATCGCCCATGGCTTCCGCGGCGCGTCGGCTGCCCTGTATCAGGATTCAAGTCTCTATCCGCCCGAGAAGGGAGAATGAAGGCATGAAGCGCTACACCACCCTGGTTCTCGTCGGTATTATCGTGCTGCTGGCTGCGGTCCTGGCGGGGGTTCTCATATTCATGAGGAACCAGCCACCCCAGCCGCGCAGTTTCGCGCCGCTGGTCGAGATCGCCAGCATGGAACCGGATTCGCAAAAATGGGGCGTGAACTTCCCCAACGAGTACGATACGTTCCAGAAGACCGCCACCAACAACACCGATACAACCTATGCCGGCTCGTCGAAATTCTCCTGGCTGGAGCGCGATCCGCGCCAGAAGATCCTGTTCGCGGGGTATCCCTTCAGCAAGGATTACAACGACGATCGCGGCCACGCCAACGCCCTTGAAGACGTGCGCGCCACGGGCCGCCTCAACCTCAATCCCGATGACCCCAAGCACACTCCGGCGACCTGTTATTCATGCAAGTCGTCCAACAACCCCGGACTGTGGGCCGAAATGGGCATGGCGAACTTCGACAAGACCTCCTTCGTTGATATGACGCCCCGCATTGAGGAGAGCATCGGCTGCGCGAACTGCCATGAGGCCGGGACCATGCGGCTGATCGTGACCAACCCCGCCCTGAACGAGGCCCTCAAGGCGCAGGGCAAGGACTGGCAGACGTTCACGCGCCAGGAGATGCGCACGGTGGTGTGCGCCAACTGCCACGATGAGTATTACTTCAAAGGCGATGGCAAATACCTGACCTTCCCCTGGCAAAACGGGACGCGCATCGAGCAGATCGAGGCTTATTACAAGACGATCAACTTCGCTGATTGGACTCACACCGACAGCCAGGCCCCGATGATCAAGATGCAGCACCCCGATTACGAGCTCTTCACCGCCGACAGCACCCATTACAAGGCAGGCGTTTCCTGCGCCGACTGCCACATGACTTACACCCGCGATGGCGCGGAGAAGTTCTCCTCGCACGATGTCAAATCCCCGCTGCT
>DATDCZ010000111.1:0-5507 GCA_036524055.1 Anaerolineales bacterium
CAGCAGCACCGGATCGTCCGCCAAGTTGATGGACGCTTCTGTGCTGAACGGCATGCCGTTCTTTCCCTTGCGCCATTCGATCAACGCCGGCAGCACTTCGGTCTTGATGTGTTTCTTGTTTCCAATGAAGTTATCGTCCACGAAGAAGATGCTCTTGCGCCATCCCAGGGCGTAGAGATCGTCCAGCTCTGCGATGATCTGCCCTGCCGTCTTGGTGCGCGGGCGATGACCCAGCAGAGCCGTAACGTTGCAGAAGTCGCAGTCAAACGGGCAGCCGCGCGAGAACTGGATGCTGATCGTATCGTAGTGCCTGAGGTCTGCCATGCGCCACAGGGGCACGGGCGTCTGGTGCAGATCCGGGTATTCCGACGATGCATACACACGCTGAGCTCGCCCGTGTTCCAGATCGCTCAGGAAGGGCGCCAGGGTCTCCTCGGCTTCGTTCAGCACAAAGTGGTCCACACCGGGGAACTGGTCGTGTTCCATCGTGAAGAGTGGCCCGCCGGCCACCACCTTCACGCCCAGCCTGCTGCACCGATCAATGATGGAGCGTGCCGATTCGCGTTGGACGATCATTGCACTGATAAATACATAGTCGGCCCAATGCAGATCCTGATCCGTCAGGCCGATCACGTTGAGATCGACCAGCTTCTTCTCCCAGGCGGGCGGCAGCATGGCCGCAACGGTCAGCAGACCCAACGGCGGTGCGCCGGCTTTCTTCTTGATGAATCGTAGTGCGTGCTTGAAACTCCAGAATGTGTCCGGAAATTCCGGGTAAACCATTAGGATCTTCATGCTCGTCGTCCCGCGGTTATCGAAAGATCCGCCAGCCGCACCGGCGATAATCGACGGATGGGCTGGCGGTCTGCTAGACAGCGTCCTTGAGGGCTTTGAGGGGTCGCACCCTGATCACCTTGCGCGCTGGTTTTGCCTTGTACGTCATTGGTTCCTTGGTGAAGGGGTTAATGCCCTCGTGCTGCGAGGTGGCAGGCTTCACCACGACACCCAGTCGGAGCAGACCGGGGATGATGACCTCACCGGGTCCGCGTTTCCCAAGCTGCTGCGCGACAACCGCGTTCAGCGCTTCGAGCACGGAGACGACCTGTTTCCTGGTGAGACCGGTGCTTTTGACCATGGCGTCTACTAACTGTGACTTTGTGAGTCGTGTGCCGGGCATGTGGATACTCCTGTCTTTGTGTCGGCCTCAGAAGACGGAAACGGCTCCCCTACCTGGGAGTTGCCTGGGAAATTTCCTTGACCACTTCCGCTGTCTTTTCGGGCACGTTGGCGCGCGTAGCCACGTCTGCCTGGGCGATGATCCCCACGAGCTTGTTGGCGCTATCCACAACCGGGATGCGTCGCAGTTGGTGCGTGGACATTGCATCCAGGGCCTTTTGCAGATCGTCGTCGGCCATGCAGGTGACCACATTTGCGGTCATGACTGCCCCCACTTTCGTGGATTTTGGGTCACGCCCTTCTGCCACGATATGCATGGCCAGGTCGCGATCGGTCACGATGCCGACCAGCTTTCCGCTATGCTCGCTCTCAACCACAGGGATCGAACCGATGTTGCCCACCTTCATCAGCTTTGCTGCTCGCGCCACGACGTCATCAGGGACGCAGCTGACGACCTTGCTAGTCATGACCTCACTGCATTTCTTCATATGACTTCTCCTTGTAGGGATTTATGCCGGAGGTGTGGGCGCTATCGCAAGACGCCAATCACGACCAGGACCAGTACTACGATGATGATGGTGTACAGCATTGGGAAACTCCTTTCCGGTAATGCAGATGGAGGGGCTGCCCAGGGGCCTGCCCCTCCCATGTTCCCCTTCACGCGCCACGGATCTAGATGATCCCCAGCAGGTTCAGGACAACAAGGATCACTACTATCACGAGCAGAACGTGCACAATATTGCCCGAGCGGGGAAAGCCCCTGAACACATTCGGGCCGAAGTACCCGAGCAACCACAGGATAAGCAGGATTACGATGATCCAGGTGAGCATGTGCATTCTCCTTTTGTGGGCGGTCTGCGCCTGTGTTGATGGTACAGCCGCTGCAGAGCGGCCGCATCCACCCACCGGGGAGTGTTACTCTCCGCCGGTTGGGGGAGCGTTCTTCGGCCGCCGACGACCGGAATCGGCGGCAAAAAGGCAGTATTAATCGCCGGGCGCCGTGAAATTGGCGGGGACGCAGGTGAAGCCCATGGCCACCGAATATGAGTCTTTCGTGCCATCCTGTCCAGGATTGAACTTGCCGGCACTGTCCAGGAGATCTAGATCGGGCGAGATCGCCAGCATCAGCATGGGATTCTTCTCAAGCTCCGGGACCGTGATGCTGCCATCCCGATCCGAGTCGAACGCCGTCATCAGGATGTTGGCCGCGGTCGGGTCCGCTTTCGCAACCTGATTGAGCCCATCGGCAACCACTGGAAGGAGCTTGCCGCGGAATTCGTCGACGGTGACACCGCCGCCGAGTTTGCCGTTCGCACACCCGTTGGCGCTCACATCGGCTTCAAGCCGCAGCCCGATGAAATCAAGGTCCACAGCCTGACCGAAAAGGAAGATCCGCAGTCTTGAAGCGCCGGGGCCGCCGCTGAAGTGCCCGGCCGTAAACGTCCCTACCATGGGCTCATTGAGGGGCGCAGCTGCATCGATCTTGAACTCATCCGAACCGTCGAATACCGGCGGCGCTTGTGTTTCCTGCCCCTGTACGATCGACCACGAGACGCTTGGATCGTTCAGCGGATCATCCGCCTTGACCACATGCAGTGACACAAGCTTGCCATCCTTGACCGCTTGATCGAGTGTTCCCTGCAACTCCAGACCAGGAGCTGCAGATGTGAGCAGCGTCAACAATTTTCCGAATAGATTTTCCTTGGACTGCCCCGCGTCCCCGTCCACGTTCAACGCGTACGCGTCGGCCTGTGCCTGCGTCGCGGGCAGCAACAGCTGATTGGTGACAAAGTGATATTGGACGCCCGTCGACGGCTGCACCTGGGCGCTTGGCGCGACCTGGGGGACAGTGGCGGATGGCAGGGCGCTGCAGGCCGCCAGCAGGACAACGATCAGGCTGGCGTTGACGAAAAGTATTGCCCTGGCGATATTCATGATTGAACTCCTTTGTATGCCGTGCTGCTCTTTGGCGCGCGACTGTGGGTTGACGGCCCGATTTCAAGAATTGAGCCACCATCGTCCTCCCAGCGAAGGACATCCTCAGATCGGCCTCCGGTCATTCCGATCCTGGATAATGCTCTCGGCACCAAGACGACAGCCGTGGCTGCACGTGCGCAACGCGCCCCGGAGCTATCTGGCAAATCGTGACCTGCTGGAACCATCTCGGCTATCCACCCAGGCTGTCGTTTGTTAGCAGTTCCTCGCGCAGCGATTGCTCAGCCGCTGCGGCCGCCGCCCTCGCCGTTCGGAGATGGGAAGCAAGTCCGCCAGATGGGGCCTCCACGGACTCCAGCAGATCAGGCAGGGGAGCCCCGGTGTTCGGGTAGTGAGAAGCTCTGAGCGCAGCCGCGATGCGCAGGGTCCCGCCGAGTTCATTTACCAGGTCTGCCTGAGCCCCGGCGTACTTGGCCCGTGTGTCCGAAGCTTGTCGCCGAAGGACTATTGCTGTTGTACATGTTGTGGACATGCTTGTTGCTCCCATGGCTGAACTCGAGCCCAGGGTCCTGGGTAACGTGTTCAGATTGTGCGCTGCGAAGAAGTCTGCAGAATAATGACCTATCAATAATGTCGCCCCTGATCGCGATTACGATCTGACGGAGTAGCTGGGATACGTGGGGGGCATGGCCCCATTGCTGGAGCTCATGCCCCCCACGGAATACCGAGCTAGCGGTTGATCAGGAAGAGAATACCGGAGATCAGCCCGCAGATGCCCGCGATGATGGCCACGATATTGCCACCGAGGCTGATGCCCAGGTACATGAGTCCCGCCAGGATCAGGAAAACCGCCAAAAGGATCCACTTCAGTCTGTCCATGTTCATTGCGATCTCTCCTTTGAGTGCAGGTTTGACGGAATTGCCACCGACTTCAGAGCGCGGAACCTGGTTGCATCAGTTCAATAGGACTCCTTTCGCTGAGGCACGTCCCGGCGATAGGCGGACGTAGGTTCAGGAGTTCTGCACGGCCTTCTTGCCGGCCTGTGCGGCGGCGGACACTCGGTCGAGCTGACCCGCCAGCAGTTCCTGGCCCTGCTCCTTTAGCTCTTCGGCCTTCTTGCGGCCATCCGCAACGAGCATGCTCGTTCCCGAACGCAGATCGCGCATGGCATCATCCACCATACCGGTGGTGCGATCGCGCAGTTCGATGCTCTTGTCCACGATCTGTTTCCGCGTGGCCCTTCCGGATTGCGGCGCCAGCAGTAGCATGGCGGCAGCGCCAGCAGCGGCACCGATCAGCAGGCCGGCCAACACGCTACCTGCGTTGCTGCCGTTCCCGTACTCTGGTACCTGATTCTGAGTAGTCATCGTATTTGCTCCTTTTGCATGATTCGTTGAAAGCTGACTGGGCGATTGCCTATCACGAGTCACCCAGCAGCCACATTGCCTCAGTACTACCTATGGTATCGATCACCCAGATAGATACCTGCTTGCTCTTGTTGCTCATCGGTCAGTTGCACAAGGGCTGCCAGCCAGCCCAGCAGGCCGGTGATTGCCTTCAGTGGCGCCAGCAAACCGCCCAGCCGCTTTGTGCCGGCGCGTGCACGGGAAAGGGGATTGTCCAATTCCACCTCGGAAGACGTCTATCGGATGTCGCGATGCTCGCTGGTAGTCGTCTGCGTCGTCGCCACGACCGGTCCTCGCGGGCGGTAGAAGATCAACCAGACCAATCTCTCCGCGGCCCAGCCGAGCAGGCCATAGATCAACATGGCGAACATGGAGGAGATCTCCAGCTCCATATTGCCGAACGTAGGCGACTGAACCATCCCGGTAAAGGGGAACAGGAACAGCTCAGTGAGGCCGTAGATAAAGGCCACGATAGGGCTGCCAGGATTGGCGCCGATCAGCTTAAGGCCAATTCGCAGGGCAATGGCGGCTTCCAGGAGCCCCAGCAGCAGCCAGACCAGCTCCGTGAGCTTGAAAGTCAATATGCGCTGCTCGCGCTCCGGTTCTTGTTGCGTGGCTTTCACCTCTGAAACTCTTATCTCGTCTGGCATTCTTCCACCTTTCGTTTGTCAGGAAAGCAATTCATAGGAGAAACTGGTCGTTTGTGGCGGACAGGGCCGGTTGCCCAGCCGCCTCTGGCAAATTGATGCGGCAGCAGCGCAACCGGCCTGTACTTCTCCGCCGGCGAACTATGTGGATCGAACCTGGATCAGTCCGTAGGACTAGCGCCCGCGGCGGACCAGGCGGACGATCGCCAACAGTATGACGGAACCCAGCAGCGTAACCAGCATCGTGGGTACCGTAATGGCATCGTTGATGGTCCCGACGTGGAATATGGGGCTGAGGAAATAGCCGGCCAGGAAGGCGCCGACAACGGCCACAATTATGTT
>DATDCZ010000112.1:0-15797 GCA_036524055.1 Anaerolineales bacterium
ACGATGGTCACATACCTGTTCCCGCTCGGAGGAGTAATTCTGGGCGTGGGATTCCTCGGTGAACACGTAACTTGGCAGCTTATTGCCGGCGCGGTTCTGATTGTCTGCAGCTTGGCAGTCGCCAATCTGAAACCGAGGTCCGCGTGATGCTGGCGTGGGCAAAGAGGGGATTGCGCAGTGGCTGAATATCGATCTGGTTTTATCGCGGTCATTGGACGACCCAATGTGGGCAAGTCCACCCTGATCAATGCTATCTTGCAACAGAAAGTGGCCGCTGTCTCTCCGCGCCCCCAAACGACTCGTCGCAGGCAGTTGGGGATTCTCACTCGTGAGAATGCCCAGTTGGTGTTCGTGGACACGCCGGGGGTCCATCTGGCCCGCCACAAGCTGGGCGAATTCATGAACGAGGAGGTGGACGCGGCCTTGACTGGCGCCGACGCCATCTTGTTTATTGTCGAACTCTCGACGGAGCCCACCGACGACGACCTCCGTATCGCGGAAATGATTGCCGCGTTGGGGCACCGACCGCCGGTGGTCTTTGCCGGAAACAAGCAGGATCTCCTGGCTCCCGCGGCAGCCAAGGCATCCATGGCGCGCTATGCCGCCTTGATCCCTCCGCCACATCAATCAGTCCTGATTTCGGCGACTCGTTGGGAAGGACTGGCAGAATTGCTTGACACCCTTGCCGAGTCCGTGCCCCCTGGTGGGCCGGTCTTCGATGAAGACCAGGTGACTGACCTGTACGAACGGGACCTGGCTGCCGACCTCATTCGCCAGGCTTGCCTACTGAAGCTGCGTGACGAGGTGCCCCACGAACTCGGTGTTCGAATCGATGAATACAAGGAACGCGACAACGGGGTGGATTATGTCCGCGCCTCCCTCTTGGTTGAGCGCGATTCGCAGAAAGCCATCGTGATCGGGGAGGCGGGCCGTATGCTCAAGGAAATTGGCACGGAGGCTCGACGTGAGATCGAATCCATGACGGGGCGCCGGGCCTATCTTGAATTGCACGTCAAGGTGGAAAAGGGCTGGCGCAACAAGGAAACCGTGCTGGAGCAGCTCGGCTACAAGTCCAGGCGCTAGAGATTCACGTGCGACAACGGTACCGGGTGGCATCCGGTACGCAGCCGCTGTCGCGGGATCAACTCTTGTCTACGAGGGTAGTCCCCGCCAGTTGCTCCAGCACGCCCACGATCGCCGAGTTGTCAAGTTCACCCATCCCCATCTCGATCATCTTCTCATAGAGCTTGGCATTTTCGCTTGTCGTGGGCAGTGGCATGCCATATTCTTGCGCGGTATCCACGATGATACGCAGGTCCTTCAGCTGCATGCGCGCCTTGAACCCGGGCGATCGGTTTCCTGCGAACAGACGCGGTGGCTTCACGTCGAGCGTCCAGCACTGGGCCGCGCCGCCCTTGATGGCCTCGACGACCTTCTGTGGATCTACGCCCGCTCTTCGCGCGAAGATCAACAGTTCGCCCATCGCCACCATTTGAGCCGCTACCATTATCTGATTGGCCGCTTTTGCCACTTGGCCCGCACCCGAAGCGCCCACATGCGTGACCGTCTTGCTCATGGCCCTCAGAACGGGCATCACTTTCTCCAGGGCCTCCGCAGGGCCGCCAACCATCACCGCCAGCGTTCCCTCCCGAGCACCGATATCTCCTCCGCTCACCGGGGCATCCAGCGCCAGGACCCCCCGAGCTGCAAATTGGTCTGCTATCAGGCGCGCGCTCGCCGGTTTGATCGTCGAATTATCCACGTGCACCAGGCTCTTGTGAGCGCCATCGATGATCCCCTTCTCCCCCAGGGCGACCTGCTCCACATCACTTGAGTCCGGAAGATTTGTGAACACCACATCGACTTGGGCCGCGACCGCAGCTGCGGAACTTGCTGATTTTGCACCTATCGCCATCAGCTCATCCACCGCCGGCCGCGAGCGATTGTTCACAACAACCGGAAAGCCGGCCTTCAGGATGTTCCGCGCGATCGACTTCCCCATCAATCCCAGGCCAATGTATCCTACTCTCAGCATCTTTTCTCCCTTCGTAGTGGCGCCCTTCGACGGGCATTATACAGTGAGCACTTCACTGAAGGCGCTGTTCTTGACGGACGGTACACCGACCCGGACTTCGCGTGCATCGGAAACAAAGGACCCGATCCACAAATGGATCGGGTCCTTCATGATCAGTTGGAGCTTACTTGACTTCGTAGCTGACACTCACAGTCGCAGTGATCGTCAGCTGGCCGCTTTGGATCGGCACGGCGGCCGCCTCACCCCCACCGCCTCCCTTGCCATAGCCGGGGAAGATCTGCGTAGGCGTAGTGCTGTAGTAGTCGATTCTCTGGAGCTCGCCCAGGCTGATACCCGCGGCGGAAGCCAGTTCCTCTGCCTGTGCCTTGGCATCCTTCACAGCCATGTCGCGTGCATCCTTCATCGGCGCCGACTTGTCCTCGACGTCGAATTGAATGCTGTTGACACTGTTGGCGCCGGCCGCCAGTGTGGCATCCAGCAGATCGCCGAGCTTTTCGATGTCACGAACGGTCACGTACACGCTGTTGTCGACCACGTACGTCACACCGGTCCGCTCGTTGGTCTGAGGGTTGTACTGCGTACTCGGGTAGATGCTGAAGTACGCTGTCCGGATATCGTTATCCTTGACGCCGAATTTCTCCAGGGCGGCGATCACGGCTGCGGTCTGCTCATTGTTGGAGGCGACGGCAGCCGCCGCGGCGGAAAGTTCAGTGTGCACGCCGATGTTGATGTAGGCGACGTCCGGCTTCAGGTACACGGTTCCGGTTCCTGTTACGTTGAGCAGCCTTTGTGGAGGTGCAGCATCGGCCACAACGGTTGACGGGCCGCAGGCGCTCAGCGCCAGGGAAGCGATCAGTACGGCAAAGACGAGAAGTGCTGTGCGTTTCATGGGTCTCTCCTTCAAGTAGTATCGACAACAAGACGATTGCTGTCCCCGAAATGTTCCCGGGGTTACTCCCTCTCAGCCGCGTTCGGAAGTCAGTATTCTACTTGACGCGCTCTTGTAACCTTGATACAAATGTTCTAGCCATCGCCATGCCCGTCAATCCTCAGCACCTACACGAATCTGTCCGGCGCGTGACCACCAAGCTTGTGGCCGCGAGCCACTCGCTTGAGGTGACCCGGACGGAGGCCCTTCGTCTGCTCGAACTGGTCACGGCCGAACCTGGGCCGCTTGCTGAGGTCATCGCGGCGCGTGCAAGAGCAGATCCGAACCTCCGTTGCGCCGTGCCGCTTCAGGAAAGTGTGTCCGCCAGCATCGCCTGCCCGCCTGGCCCGGGTGCCCCTGCCTTGCTAGCCGCAGACGGATCCCAGATTCAGGCTGATCGGCATGAGGAGATCCTATTCGCCCTGATCAATGTTGGCTCCGTCTGCATCAAGTCAGGCTCGGGTCTTGCACCTGAGATCACTGTCTCGACCCGCCTGCTCTTCGACGACGAGCTCTACTCGGCGGATGACCGGCTGCTCTCAGAAGGTGATTTGGCGCTCATGCGCGACGTCGCTGAGCGGCGAAGTCTTCTTGCAGACGCGCCGGAAGTCCCAGGGCTGATTGCGGTCGGAGATGGACCGCTTGAACTTTGGGGTGCCAAGGATTTAGCGGAACCTCACGCTTACGAGCAGGCGTTGCACCGCTACCTGGATGACCTCAGGGCTATGAAGGGCCGCGGGTTCACGGTCGCCGGCTATGTCGATAAGCCCGCAGCGGATCTTGTTATCCACATGCTGGAGTTGTCAGTAACCAGTTCCGCAAGCGGGACGACCGGAACGACCGGGCATCGCCTCCGGGGTGTCTCTGACCTATGGTTGTTCGGCAGCCTGCTTCAGCCCGGCCATCGGTCCGCCGTCTTTGGGTTGCAGTCTGCTTCGCGACAGCGCTACCCGGACGAGCTTGCCATTGATTTCTTCTATGTGAATGTGGGGCACGCTTCGCGCCCGGCAATCGCCCGCGTTGAGATTCCGAGGTGGATTACTGTCGACCCCCCGCGCGTCGCAGTTCTGCATCAAACGCTTCTTTCTCAGTGTGCTCTGATGGGTGCGAGACCGTACCCGTACATCCTGCACAGGGCCCACGAGACCGCACGCATCACGGACGAAGACAAGAACCACGTCAAATTGCGTCTCCTGTTGGAGATGCGGAATCATGGATTGGAGCCCGGTACCATTTCCGGCAAGTCCGCCGCAAAAGCATTGCCGGGATTTCGAGGGAGGTCCTAATATGGCTCGTGAGATCGAAGTGGGTCGGCTGCTTCGGGCAAGCACGTCGTCCTTCGTCGTGGGCTGCAGGGTCACGCAGTTGGATGTTCCATCTTTCGGCGCCCTTGTGCGAGCTCCACTGGGAAAGGATTATCAGGTATTTGGCCTCATCCACGACATTCGAATCGACGACGATGGCCTTGTTCGTCAACTTGTGACCGCGGAGCAGGTCAGCGAAGAAGTCATCCTGGACAACCGCGACCGGCGCATCGTGCCGGTGGAGCTTTCGGCACTGGTTGTGGGTTACGAACAAGGGGGCGAAGTTCATCATCGGCTGCCACCGCGACCGCCGCTCAGTCTGGACCTCATCTATCTGTGCGATCCGGCGGACGTGCGGCGATTCACCGCAACTGGGCGATTTGGCTACTTCCGCCACCTGTTGCGCATGCCCGAACTTCCGATCGGCGAATTAGTGGCAGCTCACATCCTGAATGCGCGCATGTCGCATGAAGATCCCGCCGAGTGGACCGATGCTGCGGTGCAGGAGATCATCCTGCTGCTCAGAGATGACTACGACCTGCTCACCTCTGTCCTGGGCGCACTGGATCAAGGCGCGCCTGCCTCAAAGGTCGATCAATAAGGCCAATCTAGGTAGTAATTCGGGACAAAAGTCATTTGTTGCGCGTGCCTCCGAATGCTAAACTTGGCGTATATCCTCCTGGGAGAACAGTCGCATGTCTGGTAGGACACTGCTCTATCTCGGCGCCGTCGTCCTCTTCATCGTGGGAATGGTCTTGCTGTTCTTTGCCTTTGTCTTCCTGACAGCCGCGCCTTCCGCCGGCGGCAGTTCGGGAACTGCCGGCATCCTGGGCGTCGCCGGCCTGATTCTCCTGGCTGGCGGCGCGGGTCTCGTTTACGCGGCAATTCGCGGCCAGAAGACCGAGGTCATTCAGCAAGTAACGATGAGGGTGGATCTCCCTGGGGAGACCAAGATTTCACCGGTCACTTGCCGCAATTGCGGCGGCACCCTGAAACCGGAGAACATCAAGATGGTCGGTGGCGCGCCTATGGTGGTGTGCCCATATTGCGGCACCACCTATCAGCTTACTGAAGCGCCCAAGTGGTGATCTGACCTGTAACAGCAGCTTAGAGGTAGGAGGGCTATTGTGACCGCATCATGGCGCAATTCGCGTTTGGCGCGCCGGGAGGGCCTATGCCTCGAAAGCTGTTCATCTCGTTCGTCGTCGTGGTCTGCGTGCTGGCATTGCCGGCAACCGCCCTTGCCCAGGAGTACCTGTTTGCGGTCGATCGGGAGACTGTCGATGTCTACTGGAATGCAGACGGTACATCCTCGCTCGAGTACAGTTTCCACTTTTTGAACCAACCGGGCGCGCACGACATCGACTTTGTCGATGTCGGCATGCCGGTCAGCACGTTCGACATGTCAAGCGTCTCAGCAGACGTTGACGGCGTTTCCGTGAGCGTCTCACAGGGGGACTATCAGGGAGCCGATTCAGGCTTCGCTGTAGTCATGGGAGCGCGCACGATCCAGCCCGGAGGGAGCGGCACAGTCCATGTCTTCATCGGCCGTATCACGGGCGTGCTCCATCCGGATACAAACGACGATTCGTATGCCAGCGCCGTCTTCATGCCGACTTACTTCGGCTCGCAGTATGTAACGGGCCAAACTGACCTCACGGTTGCATTCCACTTGCCGCCGGGAGTCCAGCCCGAAGAGCCCCGTTATCACCCGGCCCAGAATTGGCCAGGCAGCGCCGAGCCCGACTCCGGCATCGATGCTTCTGGACGCATCACTTATACGTGGTCATCGACCACCGCCAGCGCCGCAAGCCAGTACACCTTCGGTGCTTCCTTCCCCAAATCGTACATTCCGGCGGATGCGATTGTCACAGCGCCGCCCATCGATATCGCAGCAATCATCGGCGCCATCCTCGCATGGATCTTGCCTGTCGGTTGCATCGGGATTTTTATCCTGTTGTTCGTAGGTATCCCGATCCTTGGTGTCATCCAGGGCCAGCGCCGGAAGATGCAGTATCTCCCTCCCAAGATCTCCATTGAAGGTCACGGCATCAAGCGGGGCCTGACCGCAGTCGAAGCAGCGATAGTTCTGGAACAACCGTTGGACAAGGTGCTCACCATGACCCTGTTCAGCGTTGTCAAGAAAGGCGCTGCCACCGTCACTTCGCGTGATCCGTTAACGATTCAGGTGGCACAGTCCGTTCCCGAGGATCTTCGTGAATACGAGAAGAGCTTCCTTGACGCATTCAAGCTGGACTCACAGCCCGAACGGCGCAAGGCGCTCGAGAACATGGTCATTGCCCTGGTCAGGTCTGTCGCCGAGAAGATGAAGGGCTTCAGCCGCCGGGAGAGTCAGGACTACTACAAAGCTATTGCTGAGAAGGCTTGGGCTGAGGTTGAAGCGGCGAATACACCGGAGGTCAAAGGACAGAAGATCGACCAGAACGTCGAGTGGACCATGCTGGACAAGGACTACGACGATCGCTCTCGTCGGGTCTTCACGGGACCGGTGTACGCCCCCACGTGGTGGGGTCGCTACGACCCGACGTGGCAAAGCTCAAGCAGCGGCTCATCCATCCGCACTGCTCGTCCAACGGCCTCAGTTGCGGGCGGTAATCAATCCGTTCCGGGCGCGAACTTGGCCACATCTCTCGCAGGTGGCGTTCAGGGCTTCTCGAACAAGGTCCTCGGCGATCTGAACACCTTTACGAGCCGTGTCACCAACGTCACCAACCCGCCTCCCCCTCCCTCCACGACTACCTACCGCAGTGGTGGGGGCGGAGGTCACAGCTGCGCCTGCGCCTGCGCTTGTGCTGGCTGCGCTTGCGCCTGCGCAGGTGGCGGAAGGTAACGCCGGCAAACAGATGCCAGTGGACAACTTGGGTCGGTGACGCCAATGTCACTTCTGGAACGAATATTCGCATCAACAGCCCGACCTGAACCGCCGGGCTCCGCAACGGTATTTCACTTCGTCCGCAACACTGGAAAAGAGAAGTCCCGCATCCATCTGCGCATTGACCCGGGCGGTACTGGTACGTTGATTGTCAACGCCGATCGCGTCATGCACCTCAATCCCACTGCCACCCTCATGGCGCACATGGTTCTCCAGGGCCGATCTGATCCGGATATTGCACGTGCTGTGGCACGGAAGTACAGCAACGTGCCGGCCGCGATTCGGAATGACGTCTCCGCACTCCGGCTCCAGCTTGAGGAGTTGGTACATCAGACGGGACCCTGCCCCATTCATGAACTCGACTTGGACGTGAACATGCCGTTCAGCGCCCGCCCATCGGCGCCCTACCGCATGGACCTGGCACTCACATACCGTTGCAACAATGATTGCGCGCACTGCTACAATGCCCGGCCGCGTTCTTTTCCTGAGCTTGACACACGCAGTTGGAAAACGGTCCTGGATCGCCTTTGGGATCTGGGGATCCCACACGTCGTCTTTACCGGGGGTGAACCCACGCTCCGAACCGATCTGCCTGAGCTGATTGCTCATGCTGAATCTCTTGGGCAGATTACGGGCCTTAATACGAACGGCCGAAGACTTGCTGATTCGGGTTTTGTTCAGAGTCTCGTCGATGCGGGGTTGGATCACGTTCAGGTAACACTGGAGTCCTCTGATGAGGCCATTCACAACTTGATGGTCGGCGCGCAGTCCGCTTTCCGTCAGACGGTCAGAGGTATTCAAAACGCTCTCTCTTCACCGCTTTACTTGATGACCAACACAACCATGCTCAGCAGCAATGCCCACACGCTCTCATCAACGCTGGATTTTCTCGCTGAACTTGGAGTACCCACCGTCGGCCTGAACGCCTTGATCTATTCTGGTCGCGGCTCAACGGTTGGAACTGGATTGCGAGAACGCGAGCTCCAACCCATCCTTGAGATCGCCGCCTCGAAAACCGCAGCGCGCGGTCAGAGGCTCATCTGGTACACGCCAACGCAATACTGTGAGTTCGATCCGACACAACACAACTTGGGCGTCAAGGGTTGCACGGCCGCCCTCTACAGCATGTGCATTGAACCCAATGGAGACGTCCTTCCGTGTCAGTCATACTATCGGGCGCTCGGAAACGTCCTGACCGATCCCTGGCATCGAATTTGGCAACATGACCTGGCAGTCAGCCTGCGGGAACGCAGGGATCTGCCGGCCAAATGTGGCGGATGCGCCTTGCTGCCTGGTTGTGGAGGCGGCTGCCCGCTCCTGGCCCACCAGACACCAATGGAAGCTGCCAGCGAAGCGCTATTGGAGCAAGCATGACTACGCCCGACTGGATGCAGGAGTTCCCTGCATCGATCACTATCTGTGATGCTCAGGGCATCATCCTCGATATGAATGATCGCGCTGCCAAAGGGCTGGAAGCTGACGGCGGCCGCCTGCTGATCGGCAGGAACATCCTCGACTGCCATCCCGAGCCGGCTCGCACCAAGACCCAGGTTCTTCTGGAACGGCATGGCACCAACGCGTATACGATCGAGAAGCACGGGGTGTGGAAATTCATCTACCAGGCGCCATGGTTTAAGAAGGGCGAGTTTGCCGGGCTTGTCGAACTTTCGATCGAGATACCCGCCATCCTGCCCCACTTCGTGCGTTCGTAGCCCTACTACTGGAGAGAAACATGAAGCGCTTCTTTTCCTCCACACCCGTTCAACCGCTTCCTGCGGGCGTCTATCACAAGCAGTCGGGTCCCCAGGAAGAAATTCCCTATCGCATCCATCTGAGGCTGCAGCCGGATGGTGCCGGGATTTTGGTGGTCAATGCCGCCACGGTCATGCATCTCAATCCCACCGCGGCCGAGTATGCTTTTCACTTCATCAAAGGGCATTCAGCGGAAGGGGCCGCCCGGCAGGTTTCGTCTCGCTACCGCGTTTCGAGATCCCAGGCTATCCAGGATTTTCGCGATTTCGCCGCTCGAGTGGAGACCTTGGCAACGACCCCAGACCTCGATCCCGTTGCATACCTCGACCTGGACCGCGTTTCACCGCACTCCGTGACCTTGACGGCGCCGTTGCGACTTGACTGCGCGCTGACCTACCGTCTGCCTTCGGGCGCTAATCCTGACTATGCCCCGACCAAGAGAGTGGAGCGCGAGCTTTCCACTCAGCAATGGAGCGAGGTCCTTCAGAAGGCATGGTCCTTTGGCATTCCGCATGTGACTTTTACAGGTGGTGAGCCGACGCTTCGCGACGATTTGGTGGAATTGATACGGCAGGCCGAGCGAATTGGCCAGGTCTGTGGCCTGCTCACGGATGGTCTGCGGCTTGCGGACAGAAGCTATCTCAACGAGCTTCTCCAAAGCGGCTTGGATCATCTCTTGTTCATTCTTCAGCCGGATCTGGCCGACTCGTGGAAATCCATCGAAACGATCTTGCCGGAGGATATTTTCACCACCGTCCACTTGACCATCACCCCTGGCGAGGCGCCGCGAGCGACGGCCCACATGGAGAAGCTCGCCTCCTTGGGTTGCAAATCGCTGTCCCTTTCTTTCGCGGATCCCTCCATACCAATGGGCATGCTTTCCAACACCGCCTCCGTACTTGGCCTTTCATTGAAGCATGACCTGCCTGTCCCCTACTCGGCCGATAATCCGGTCTCCCGCGAGACTTCGGAGGACGAGGTCCTCGATGGCGCAGGCCGGGCCTGGCTCTATGTTGAACCCGATGGAGACGTGCTCCCTTCACAAGGTATGCCGGGTAAGATCCTGGGCAACATACTCCGGGACAATTGGGAAACCATCTATCGCCCAGAATCCTGACGCCGGCGAAAGTCGCACCTCGGTTCGCACTGCTTTTTCGTTGACTCGCGACTGCGGACGTCCCTGCGCCGCCCTGTCCGGCGTGAAAGTATCGGGAACGCTCATCGGCGTTGTCATTTCGGCGTGTCAGATTGCTCATTCCTGACATGCCATTTCGTCATCGGCACCAATTTGCTGGTCTCAATGGATTGGCATAAGCGATATCTTCAGCAAGCAGAGTGGACACGGGACTTACGGGCTTACCTTCTGCGCCAGGCTGGCCTGGCTGGCGCCCGTCGAGTGCTGGAGGTTGGCTGCGGGACGGGCGTGATACTCCAGGACATGGCTGCGCGGGTCAGTTCTTCGCGACCACCCATACCGCAAATTCACGGCCTCGACATCAGCTCAGAGGCCCTCTCCCAAAGCAAACATAATGCGCCGGCCGCGTGCCTCACGCGTGGCGACGCGCTTGCGCTTCCCTTCCTGAACGGCGTATTCGATATTGTCTGTTGCCATTTCTTACTTCTGTGGGTTCTTGATCCGCCATCCGCGGTAAGAGAAATGCGGCGCGTTACCCGTCGTGGTGGTTACGTGCTTGCATTGGCAGAGCCCGACTACAGCGGGCGGGTCGACAAGCCTGCGACGCTGGCGCCTCTGGGGCATCTGCAACGTCAGTCGCTGGAACGGCAGGGTGCTCATACCGGGATTGGGTCTGCGCTTAATGCTCTTTTTCACGAGGCTGGTCTGGGTATTCTGGAGTCTGGACAAATCGAAGCATGGTCGCCCTCTCCACAAACGGACGAAGCCTTTCGCGGAGAATGGGAGGTACTGGAGCAGGACTTGAAGGGTGTCCTCTCAGGCGCCGAACTGCACCGGCTGAAGGAGTTGGACGCAGCGGCCACGCAGCGCGGAGAGCGCACGCTCCATGTGCCCACATACTTCGCGCTGGCTCAGGTATAATCCTCCCTGCACCTTTTGGAGATATTCTTGGAATCAATCCCGCCTGAGAACGCGACGCCTCTTCAGACTGCCCCCGCAACTCAATCAGAATGGAAGCGCATGCTGGTCGACCTGCTGGAAACGGTCGTACTCGCATTCGTGCTCTTTCTGATCATCAACGCGGTGTCCGCCCGGGTGCGGGTGGACGGGCTGAGTATGCTCCCCACGCTCAAGGACGGCGAGTTTGTCCTCGTGAACCGGCTCGCCTACAAGCTTGGTGAACCCACTCGGGGTGACATCATAGTCTTCCGCTCTACGACGAACCTGGATCTCGATCTGATCAAGCGCGTCATAGGTGTACCGGGGGATAAGATTCAGATCGGGAATGGCAAGGTGAATGTGAACGGCCTCGTGTTGACCGAGCCCTACATCAATGCACATCCCCGGTACAGCGGTGAATGGAGTGTTCCGGACGGATACCTGTTCGTCTTGGGCGATAATCGCAATGATTCCTCGGACTCTCACGCCTGGGGCCTGTTACCGATCAAGAATGTAATCGGCAAGGCAATGGTTATTTACTGGCCGCCCCCTGATTGGGCCGCGATCGACCACGCGGAAATCGCAGTTGCCGCACCCTAGAGGTAAATATGACTGAGAACTCCGTCTCAGAAGAATCGTCTGGTCCCGTTCCGTGCAACGAATGCCAGGCCGGCATGAAGCGCCTGCATTTCATAACCTATTTCACATGGTTGGGCGATGAGCTCGTGATGGTGCCGAATTTCCCCGCCTGGATCTGTGATGTCTGCGGTCGGCGTGACTATGACGAAAAATCGATTTCTTGGTTGACGATGCTCCTGAATCCGGATGCCGGCAAGCCCTCAAAGGGACGCCTGACCGCGCCCCGGCGCAATCGTCCAGCCGCATCACGCCCCTCTGCCCGATCTTGATCCCGCCTCCAGTCCAGCGCACAGGCCGTGACGAGACGCCGCGCGGGCGCATGCTTGACCACGCTCGGCCCGAATGTTACAATCCGCGCGCTTGGGCGCGTTTTGTGCGCCTCATGCAGCAGCGCCCCCATCGTCTAGAGGCCTAGGACGCGACCCTTTCAAGGTCAAAACTGGAGTTCGAATCTCCATGGGGGCACAACGCCCAAACAAAAAACCCCGCCTGGTAGGCGGGGTTTTTCCATTCGTTTTCGGCGACGCTACGTGGCGCGCGACGCGTCGAGATGTCTTGGCAACATCGAACGATATGGGATCAGCATCAGGAAGCCAATCGCAATGATTGCCTCCCCAATGAATACCCCTGTTGCCTGCCACGGGCCAAAGTAAGGTACAGCGGGCAGGGGCTGCGAACCCATTCCTGCCACGTCCGCCATGCCGGCGAAAATCGATATGACGTAGCCGGTACTGACGAGTCGCAGGCCGATATCAGCCACGATAGTGCGAGGCTGACCCTTCCACAGCGCCAGCAGACCCAGATAACCGCCCAGGCAGATGACGCCTAAGCCGAACAGGAACACGGCTATTTGCACAAAACCAACGACGGGGCTGCGGTCCCATCCGAACCAATCCGGCTTGGCGCCGACAGCAAAAACAAACAAGCCCAGCAGGCTCGTTCCGAGTGATACACGAATTCGGCCGAGGGAGGGTTGCGCTGGGACTGGTCGCGTTTGGATCGGTGTAACCGCGGGCTGGTCAGGTCGTGGCTCCATCAATTTCACCCGGGGAGTGCCGCCGAGAGCAGCTTCAGCCAGTTGGAGTTGAAGACATTCTCTGCATCTTCTGGGGCGTAGCCACGCTGCTCCAGCAGTCCCGCTACCTTCTGCACGTCGGCGATCGTGTCGATCTCCGGCGGCACCGACTGCACTCCGAATCCGCCGTCAAAGTCTGTTCCGATCGCCGAATGCAGCGAATCGCCCGCCAACTGGCAGACATGATCGATGTGTGCAATAAAGGCGCTCAGGGGGACTTCGTCGCGGCTCGATCCCTTCTTGTTAGACCAGCCAGTCTTCAGAAATGCATTGACGGGCATGTTGCCAATGATACCGCCGCGCTCAATGATCCGGCGCAATGCCGTATCGGAAAAATGGCGATTGGTCGCAAACTCAGGCAGCAGCGCCAGGCAGTTGACGTGCGTGGCGACGATGGGCCCATCATACAGATCGAGCGCCTCCAGTGCAGCCATCTCGTCCATGTGGCTCAGGTCCAGCACGAATCCGAACCCTGCCATGGCTTTCAACAGCTGCCTGCCATCATCCGTCAGTGGGCCCGGGTGCTTCGTGCCACCCGAGTAACGCGTCCCCGCCCATGCCAATCCGATCAGCCGTAAACCCCGTTCGTGCCATTCTGCGAGTTCATCGGGGTTCCGTATGCCATCTGCACCCTCCATCAAGACCACGAGTCCGACCGGTCGCTCTTGCTTCGTCGGATCCCGCCACGTCCTCATGTGAGTGTCCAGATCTCGGCGGTTCAGGATCAACTGGAAGAAATCCGGGCCGGATTCACATAATGCGTGATAGGCATCCAGCTGCTGGCTGTACAGCGTGTGGGCGCCGTTCGCATCGTCATAGCAAAGCTTGTCCCACTTGCCCTCTTGCTCGCGCCGGGGGGCGGCATACAAGGTCGAGAACACGATAGCGGTCTTGCCTCGCTGGTAATCCGGCCAACCCAAAAGCGTATCCCCGTTAACCTCAACCGCGATGCTTCCCTTTTCCAGCTCACGCGTCTGGGCAGCCGATCGCTTGTAGTCACGCCCGAAACACAGCATGTTCCAGGCCAGGTCGCAATGCGAATCGATGAGTATGGGCATGATGAGCAAAGAGCGCACCGGCGGTGCGCTCTGCTGGTTCGTTAGGCCTGTTCTTCTTCTGCTGCCGGCCCGGCTTCATCGTCCGGGCTGGTATGCCCGAATTCCTCGATGAGTTTCTTGTAGTCCTTGTCGGCGTAAGCCCCGGAGTCGACCTTCCGCAGGCTCAATCCGATCTTATGCTGCTCGGGGTCGATCCGCACTATTCGTAGAGTCCGGACTTCACCTTCTTTGAGCACCTCTTTGGGATGCTCGATCCGATGGTCCGCCATTTCAGAGATATGGATCAGTCCCTCGATGTCGCCCTCCAGGCGGGCAAAAGCACCGAACTTGGTCAGGCGCGTAATCACACCTTCCACAAGTTGCCCCACCGTGAACTTCTCAGCCCGCGATTTCCACGGATCGTCCGCCAGGGCCCTAAGGGAAAGGCCAATGCGCTTCTTCTCGCGGTCGATGTTGATGACCTTGACTTTGACTTCCTGACCCACTTCCAGGACGTCCCGTGGATGCTGCACACGGTCCCACGAAAGCTCGGAAAGATGCACGAGGCCATCTGCCCCGTTTATGTTCACAAAAGCGCCAAAGTCAGACAGGCTCGTGACCCGGCCGCTGTAGGTCTTGCCCACTTCAAGCTCGTCGATGACGCGTTCCTTGATGGATTGTCGCGACTCGGTGGAGGCTGCCCGCTCGGAAAGGATCAGGCGGCGGCGTTCACGGTCCACCTCGATGATTCGCACTGTGATCGGTTGCCCGACCATCTTCTGCCAACGTTGCTCTGGCGTATCGCCAGTCGCTTGCGCCCGGCGGCCGCCACTGATCTGTGAGGAGGGCACGAAGCCTCGCAGGCCGCCAACCATGGCGATCAGGCCGCCCTTGTTGAAGCCCACGATCTTGCTCTCATATACGCGGTCCTCGTCGAGCATCTTCTCGACGTTCTCCCACGAGATCTGCTCCTGAGCGCGCCGCAACGACAGGACTACATTGCCGTTTTCGTCTTCGGGATTCTGCACATAGACCGGGATCTCGGCGCCGACCACCAGCGCCTCGCGCTCGCTGGGTGATAATTGCTCGAGCTCTCTGCCCGAGATCACCCCCTCCGACTTGGCGCCTATACTGACCAGGATCTGCGATGAACCAATGCTCGCGATCGTTCCCGTGCGAATTTCCCCCGCCTGCGGCATGTCGACGTTGAGTTGTTCGTTGGCAAGCAGAGACTCCATGCTCTGCGCGTTCGGGTCGCCCTGCTGACCTGCGTCGCTCCCCTGAGGCGGCAGGGATTCATTCTCATCCATCACTTGTAGACTCCGGTCACGCGAATGTCGTTGGATTATAAAGGCGAATGGGTAACTTGGCAACCCGGCTCAAGGCGCGTTGCTCCGGCAGCTCTGCGCCTGCGCAGTTGCTTGAGAGCGCCGAACGGGGGATTCATGAGGTCCGTAGATCGTCGAGCCGGATTGCCGGTGTCCGATTCTGCTCTTTACCGCCGCGCACCAGTTGGTGTACGCCCTTGATTCGCGCAACCCAGGGGATATAATGTGCGCCGGAGACCACATGCCCGCGATTTATCCGTTCACAGCTATTGTGGGTCAGGAGCGTATGCGACGCGCTCTGATCCTGAATGCCGTCGATCCCCGCATCGGAGGCGTCCTCATCCGTGGCGAGCGCGGCACGGCCAAGTCAACTGCCGCCCGGGCGCTCGCAGCGTTGCTGCCTCAGGTCAAGGTGGTCGATGATTGCCGCTTTGGCTGCGATCCGGACAAGCCCTCCACTTGGTGCACCGAGTGCAAGGAGCGCTTTGCTGAGGGCAATGGTGGCCTGCCCTTTCACGAGCGCACGACCTCGTTCGTAAACCTGCCGGTCAGCGCCACTGAAGACCGCGTCGTTGGCACGCTCGATATTGAACAGGCCATTCAGAAGGGCGAGCGGCATTTCGAGCCCGGCGTGCTGGCCAACGCCAACCGCGGCCTCTTGTATATCGATGAAGTCAATTTGCTCGATGACCATGTGGTGGATGTCCTGCTCGACTCCGCCGCCATGGGCGT
>DATDCZ010000113.1:0-3444 GCA_036524055.1 Anaerolineales bacterium
GGATCGGTGAAGTGATGCAGCGTGACCATGGGCGTGAGCCCGCGTTCGCGCAGGCCGCGCAGCATCGTGCGATATTGCTCGAGGGCAGCCTCGTCCCACACATCGGGTGCCGGTTGGATGCGGCTCCATTCTACGGACAGACGGTGTGCATTCTGGTGCGCCTGCCGGGCGCGGTCGAAGTCCTCCTGCCAGCGTCCGCCCCACCAGTCACAGGCCAGGCCGGAAAGGTCGCGCGTGCGGCCGGCCTGCTCCCAGGCATGCCACTGATTGTTGGTGTTTGCGCCTTCAACCTGGTACGCGGAGGTGGCTGTTCCCCAGAGGAAGTTGCGCGTGAAGTTGTAGGTGGCGGAGATCATTTCGGTTTTCAAATCGAGCCTGCGGATTCGGGCTCCCAGATCGCTATCCCGGAGTGACAGCGCGAGCCCCGCTCACTTGCCGAAGGAATCGACGGCGATATCCTGGCCTTCATACATCGGCACGCTGAGGAGCATGCCAGTGATGCTCAGGACCTCGTACACCTGCGGTGAGGCATTGCACAGTTTGAGGCGTCCAGCCGTGGTGCCCCGTTTTGGGGTGAGCAGGGTATAGGATCGCTGTATGGCGCGTATGCCGGCACTGGTGATGAGGCTCACGCCGCCGAGGTCGATCAGGACGTACTTTGCACCCTGTTCGTGCGCCTCTTTCACTGCCGCGACCAATTTATCCTCCCCTTGCGCATCGAGCCAGCCGCCCACGTGCAGGATAGCGACGTCGGCCCTGGTGCTCGGAATTTCCTTGGAGAGTTGGAATTCGACGCTCATTGGAGGACTCCGTTCATGATCTGAAAGTACCGGCAAACGTCTGGCGAACCAGTGGTGCGTGCGCAGATTCTATTTGTCAGCGCCCTGCGCTGACCGCGCGGCGGGCAAAGGAAGCGAGGTAGAGGGCGATTGAGCCGGCGACGGCGGCGTTCAGTGATTCGACCTGGCCCCGCATGGGAAGCTGCAACAGGATGTCGCATTTCTTCCGCGTGAGCTCATGCAGGCCCTCGCCTTCGGAGCCAACGACCAGGGCAAGCGTGCCGCGCAGGTGCCGGTCGGAGGCGCTGGTGAGCGCCTCGCCGTGCTGGTCGAGGCCAACGACCCAGACATCTTCCTTCTTCAGGGAGTCGATGGCCTGCGAGAGATTGGACTGCGCGATGAGCAAGTGCTCTGTGGCGCCGGCCGAGGCATTGACCACGGCAGGCGTGACATCCACGGCGCGCGCCAGAGGGATGATGACGCCATGGACACCGATGACCTCTGCGGTCCGTAGCAGGCTGCCGAAATTCTGCGGGTCCTGAAACGCGTCGAGCAGCAGGATGAAGGGCGGTTCGTCCGCTGCTTTGGCCTTCTCGAGAATGTCGGCCAGATCAGCATAGGGATACCCGCCAGCCTCCAGCGCGACGCCCTGGTGATTCACATCCTCGGGCGAAAGCTTGAGGTGGGGCAGGCGCGTCACCGGGACCTTGCGTGAGGCGGCGAGCTCCAGTATCTGCTGCACGCGTCCCGCGGCCCTGGCAGTCTCCGTGAGTTGGAGGCTGAAGAACTGGCGGCGCCCGGCCCTCAGGGTCTCGTACACCGCGTTGCGGCCGTAGATGGTCTCCCGCATGGGGTGATTGTACTCCGCGCAGGAATGGTAATCGCGGGGGCAAACGCGCCACCCTCGCCGCTCCAGGAAGATTCCCTAACGAATGAAGAACACGGTCAGCCCAAGTGCGGCGCCGCCGAGGATGAGCCAGGTGGAGTTTACTTTGAAGCGCAGCAGCAGGAACAGGGATGCGAGGGCGGCGAGGATCGTAAGGGGATCGATGAGCGAGGCGCGGCCAAGCTGCCAGGTGACCGCAGCCATCAGGCCCAGGGCGGCAGCATTGATCCCATCCAGGAAGCTGCCGGCCCACGGCGAATTGCGCATGCGGGGAACGAGCGGACTCAGCAGCGCCACAAAAATGAAGGAGGGCAGGAAGATGCCAAGTGTGGCGAGCAGGGCGCCGGGAATGCCGCCGAGGACGTATCCGATAAAGGTGGCGCTGGTGAAAAGCGGCCCGGGCGTAACCTGGCCGACGGCGATGGCATCCAGAAGCTGCTGGTCGGTGAGCCAGCCATAGCGCACGACGAGGTCGGCACGCAGAAAGGCCAACAGCACGTAGCCGCTGCCATACAACACCGCGCCGATCTTGAGGAAGGTCAGGAAGAGGACGGGCAGGCTGAAAGGCACGCTTGCCAATGCCGCGCCAAGGCTCGCGCCGAAGCCCGCGTCGGGCAGAACCGGCAATAGGCTGGAGCGTACTTCTCTCCAGCGAGGCGCATTTACGGCAAGCATGAAGAGGAGACCGCCGGCAAAGAGCAAGGCGATCTCGTTGATGCCGAGGAAGTAAAGGATGAGGACTGCCACGCCGAGGAGCGCAAGCGGCACGGTCTTCAGTGCCTTGCGGCCGAGGCTCCAGAGCGCCTGCGCGATGACAGCGATGACAACGGGCTTTATGCCGTACAGCAACCAGCCGACCTGGGGCGCCGAACCGAAGCGCACATAGGCCCAGGCAAGCACCAGCACGATGAGCACCGCAGGGCTGATGAAGCACAACCCGCCGACCAGCAACCCCATCCAGCCTGCCTGCCGCAGGCCGATGTGGATGGCCATCTCGGTGGAGTTGGGGCCGGGGATGAGGTTGGTCGCGCCGACGAGGTCGAGGAACTCCTGCTCGCCCAGCCACTTGCGGCGCTGGACCACCTCATGGTGCATCAAGGCAACGTGCGCCGCGGGGCCGCCGAAGGCGGTGAAGCCCAGCTTGAGGAACAGGCTGGCAACGCCGAGGAGTCTTCCGGAGCGGGATTCATCCACGATGGGATTCTGCATGGCGTCCCGCCCTCATGTTAACTCAGACGGGGAATTTTCCGGCCGCGTCCATGATCACCGGGCCGTGGCCGGAACACAGAATGCGGGCGCTGAGGGCGGCCTGCTTGCGCACGGCCTCCTGTGCCAGGGCCGGGTCCCAGGTGAAGATGGGCCGCGACCCATGGATGCCCTGCTCGTCCGTGACCATGGAGTCGCCGCAGAACAGGATCCCTGTCGAGGGGGAGAAGAGGGAGATATGGCCCGGGGAGTGACCGGCCGTGCCGACCACGCCCAGCCCGCCCAGCACGGGCAACACCTGACCATCGGTAACGATCTCGTCGACGCTGAATGGCCGCGGCTTGAAGAGAGCCTTCATCAGCCTGCGCGCAAGGGAGGCGTTCGACGGCGTCTTCGTCGGCCGCGAGGGGCGGCCGGCGGCCATGGCTTCGGCCTCGATCCGGCTGGCGTACGTGCGCGCGGCGGTGGCCCGGTGCAAGGCGCGCAGCCCGCCGATGTGGTCCCAATCGGAATGCGTGATGAGGATGCGCTTGACATCGCGCGGCGACCGGCCGAGGCCCGCGATGAAATTCA
>DATDCZ010000114.1:0-25266 GCA_036524055.1 Anaerolineales bacterium
GATGCACGCAATACAGCCGACAACCTTGCCTACCAGTTGGAGAAGACGCTGCGCGACCTCGGCGACAAAGTGCCGGCAGGCGAACGCTCCAATATCGAGGCCAAGATCAGCAGCCTGAAGCAGGTAGCCCAGGGCGACGATCTGAATGCCATCAAGAGCGCCACAGACGATGCTCAGAATGCGTTCCATGCTCTGAGTCAGCAGCTCTATGCCCAGGGACAGCCGCAAGCGCAAGGCGAGGGCCAGGGACCTGCCAGCGGCGGCCCTTCCGGGCAGCCCGGCGGCGATGATGGTGACGTGGTCGAAGGCGAAGTGAAAGAATAGCCTCAAAGAGCTAACCTTTTTCAACAGGGCGGGTGGTCAGACTTCTGACCACCCGCTTTCATTTGAATTGGGCACGGCCGCTCGCCGACGCTTTGCGATTCTTCCATTCGATGTCGATGAGTGCCCTCTTAGAATGCGAATGAGCAGGGCTGTATAATCCTCCCGATGTTAAATAGACTTCCCAGGCGCTTCTGGCTCGTGCCGGCGATCGTCCTGGCTGTTGTCGGTATCTATCTCCTTCCACCGGTGCACGATCGTCTGGCGTGGCGCATCGACGACGCGCGCACCCAGATCAAATACTTCTTCAATCCACCAGACGAAGCCATCTTCCTGCCCACGCAGCAGGCTGCCATTGACGCCATTGTGAGCGCCACCATGCAGGCGCACGCCACCGCGGAGGCGGGCACACGCACGCCCCGAGTTACGCCGACACGTTCCGGGCCGACGGCTAGACCGACGGCCACGCCGACGCCGCTGCCAGCCAAGGTCACCCTGCCGGGTGTGAAGTATGTGGACCAACGCGATCGTTGGAACTACTGTGCCCCAGCCAACCTGACCATGGCCCTCAACTATTGGGGTTGGAAGGGCAACCGTGACGACGTCGCGAAGGTCGTCAAACCCGGCGAGAACGACCCTTCGAAGTCGTTCATTGATAGAGGCTTCACCGACAAGAACGTCATGCCCTATGAGCTTGTCGATTTTGTCAATGATCAAACCGAGTACCGCGCGCTGTATCGCTACGGCGGCGATGTGGACCTGGTCCGGAAGCTCCTGGCCGGCGGCATCCCCGTGATCGTTGAAAAGGGCTACTACGAGGCCGACTACAAGGGAAAGGTTGCCTGGCTTGGTCACTATCAATTCGTGACCGGGTACGACGACACGCGCGGCGAGCTGATCGTTCAGGACACCTGGAATGACGGCCCCAATTTCCACATTGCCTTCGACAAATTCATGGAGGGCTGGCGATCCTTCGACTACCTCTTTATTGTCGTCTATCCCCTGGACCGCGAGGACCAGGCCCTCACGCTGTTGGGGCCCTATGCCGACTCGGCGTGGGCGGCTCAAACGGCCCTGGACCGGGCGAATCAGGAGATCCAACAGCTGCAAGGCATAGATCTGCTCTTTGCCTGGTTCGCCAAGGGGACGAGCCATGTGGCCTTGCAGCAATATGTGGACGCCGCCAGTGCATACGATCAGGCGTTCTCTTTGTACGCCGCGCTTGGTGAAAATGACAATGAAAGGCCATTCCGGCTGATGTGGTATCAGACCGGGCCTTACTGGGCCTACTACTACAGTGGCCGCTATCAGGACGTCATCAACCTGGCAGACAACACCTTCAAGACGGTGAGTGCACCCACGCTGGAGGAAAGCCTCTACTGGCGCGGCCTGGCAAAGTACGCGTTGGGCAATGTTGCCGGTGGCATCGAAGATGTCCGGCGCAGCGTATACTACAACGTGAATTTCGCTGCAGGCATTGGCAAGCTGCAGGAGTGGGGCGCCATCCCCTAGGATCTATCCTGACCTTCATGCGCATACTCCATTTCGCCGACGCGCACATCGACATGCAGAACTACGGCCGGCATGATCCTGAGACCGGCCTGCCCTTGCGCGTCCTCGACTTCCTGAAGTCGCTGGACACCATCGTGGATACCGCCATCGCCGAACGCGTTGATCTGGTCATCTTCGCCGGCGACGCCTATAAGGATCGTGCCCCGGCTCCCACGTTCCAGCGTGAATGGGGCAGGCGCATCATTCGCCTCTCCCGGGCTGCCGTCCCAACCCTGCTGCTGGTGGGCAACCACGACCTGGCGCCTTCCATCGGCAAGGCCCACGCCATCCAGGAATTCGACACCCTGAACGTCCCATACGTGCGTGTCCTCGCCAGGCCGGAGTTGCTCAAGCCTGCCGACTTGTGGGATCTTCCCCTTCAGGTCATCGCCTGGCCCTGGCTATCGCGTTCGGCCATCATGGCCTCGCGCGGATTGAGCGCCGCGGAGCCTGCGGAGGCGAATCGCCAGATCACCGAGATCATCATCGAGCAGACCAACGCCTGGTTGCAGGAAGTTGATCCCACTGTGCCCACGCTGCTTACGGCGCATGCCTCGGTCGAGGGCGCTGTCTACGGATCTGAACGCACCGTTATGCTGGGTTCCGACTGGCTCATCCCGGCCTCACTGGTTCGGGATCCCCGGCTGGATTACGTAGCCCTCGGTCACATCCACAAACCGCAGGATCTCAATCCGGAATCACACCCGCCGGTCATCTACCCAGGTTCGATCGAGCGCATTGATTTCGGCGAGGCGGCGGATGCCCGCTGCTTTGTCATCGCTGAGGTTGGTCGAGGCTCGACCCGCGTTGAATGGCGAGAGCTTACGGGCACACGTCGCTTTGTTGAGCGCCGCCTCACCCTGGCCATGCCCTCGACCGGAGCCGAGACTTCTGCCGAAAACGTCACCGAGAAGCTCAAATCGGCTCTCCCGGATCCATCCGAGCTTGAAGGCGCCATCATCAAACTCACGGTGGAATACCCCCGCGAGTACGACGCTCTCATCGATGAGCCGGCCCTCCGCAGGCACGTCGCGAATGCGTTTGAGTTCCACCTCGTGCGCAGGCCTCAGACCGAGGCGCGTGTCCGCCTGCCTGGGGACCAGACGGTCAGCAGTATGTCGCCCTTGGAACTCCTCCATCAGTACTGGCTGGCAAGGAAGACCGATCCGGCGGAGACTGAAGCCCTGCAGAACCTGGCCAGGGAGGTCATTTCGTCTGAGCAAGGGGACCACCTGCCGTAACGTATCTTCGAAGATTCAGTTAAACAGTCCGAGGTACTCGTCCGCCAGCGCTGAAAGGAGGGAGCCAGATGAGCTCTGAAAGATTGATGTACGTACTCTTCTCGATTTTCCTGATCATCGTGGGCCTTAGTTTGTTGACGGGCATTGGTAACGTCTTGCTGCTGATCGCGGGGATCGCGGGCGTCGTGGCCGGGATCCTGTTCATTTTCCTCTACAGCCGTGGCCACTATCGCGGTTATCGTCGCGGCCGTTGGTGGCGCTAATCCCAAAGGGAGGTCGGAGATGTATGGTATCAAGTGGGTCTTGCTCGGAGTGTTCCTGATCATTTATGGCCTGATTCTGGCTGGCGTAGTCGGAGGTAGTCCCTGGACCATCGTCGCGGCGGTGTGCGCCATCATCGCCGGCGTCCTCTTCCTGCTCTGGCGATAGCCAACTCGTCCATGTAGAGCGGCCTCCTTGTGAAAAGGAGGCCGCTCTATTATGATTCCGGTAGTACGGCAACTTTGCAGCCGAAGGGAGGCCAGATCGGTGAATCGCGGCCCGCGCTATCGTTGGTTCGTTGTCGTCATCTTCTTCCTTTTCATGCTCCTGCACCAGACCGACCGCCTCATGATCGGCCCCATGCAGGACACGATCGAAAAGCAGTTCGGGATCAATGATCAGCAGTGGGGCCTGGTCAACTCGGGCGCCCTCCTGGTGGGCACCCTGCTGTACCCGCTGTGGGGTTATCTCTACGACCGTTTCGCCCGGCCCAGGCTGCTGGCGCTGGCATCCTTCATCTGGGGCGCGACCACATGGCTCAGCGCCCTCGCTCCCAACTACCGCACATTCCTGGTGACCCGGGCGTCCACCGGCATCGATGATTCCGCCTATCCCGGGCTCTACTCACTGATCGCCGACTATTTCGGTCCGAGCCTGCGCGGCAAGGTCTACGGCCTCTTGCAGCTCGCTCAGCCGCTCGGATACCTCATCGGCATGCTGATGGCCCTCATGGTTGCCCCGCTGATCGGGGGCTGGCGGCAGTCTTTCTTCGTTACCGGCGGTCTTGGCCTCGGCGTGGGGCTGCTGATCCTTCTTGGTGTGAAGGATCTGCCGCGCGGCAAGGCCGAACCCGAGTTTGAGAACCGTGACGAAATTGGCCGGTTCCGCTTTTCGTGGACTGAGGCCGTGCAGATCTTCAAGAAGAAAACCATGTGGTTTGTCTTTGCGCAGGGATTTGCAGGTATGTTTCCGTGGAACGTAATCACCTTTTTCTTTTTTGGCTATCTGATGGCGGACCGGGGCTACGATGAAAACGCGGTGCTTCTCACAATGGCGCCGGTAATCGTCATCCTGGCCATAGGCTACTTCGTTGGCGGCAGCCTGGGTGACTGGCTCTTCAAGCGGACTCCAAAGGGCCGGATTATCGTTTCCAGTCTGGGCGCTATCCTGGGGGCGATCTTCCTTTTCATCGCGATGCGGACACCCGTTGCCGCGCGGACTGACTTCTTCCTGTGGATGGTGCTGACGGCTGTCTTTATGCCCTTCTCGTCACCCAACGTGGTTGCCACGGTCTATGACATCGTGGTTCCGGAGGTCCGTTCCACGGCTCAAGCCGTGGAGTATTTCGTCGAGAACATCGGCGCCGCCGCCGCGCCTGCGCTTGCCGGTTTCCTGGCGCTCCGGTACGGCAGGGGCGAATCCATCCTCTGGGTCTGCATGGCCGCCTGGGCCTTGTGTTTTGTTCTCTACCTGGGTGCGCTCTTTACCATTGAGCACGACATACAGGGTCTTCGCACGGAGATGCGCGCCAGGGCTGCCTCTCAGGGGTCATAATGGTTAACTGACCGGCCGGCCCGGGTTACGAAAGGCCGCCGATTTCGGGGCATAAGTAACTTGGCGCTGGCGGGGTGCTCTCATATGATGGTGAGTCGGAGGGTCTCATGACCATCATTGTTGCGGACACCACCTGCAGTCTGCCGATTGACCTGCTCAGTGAGCGCGGCATACCATTTGTTCCGCAAGTGGTCATATTCGGCGAAGATTCCTACCATGACGATGCCACTTTCGATACGGCTGAATTCCTGCGCAAGCTGAAGGCGTCGTCCAGCCTGCCCAGAACGGCTGCTCCAGAGCCCACCCTCTACCATCCCATCTTTCAGCAAGCCCAGGCCAAAGGCGAATCTGTCATTGTTGTGGCGCCATCCGGCAAGCTTAGCGGCACGGTCCGCTCCGCAGAGACCGCCGCTCAGGATTTTCCCGGCCTGGATGTGCGTGTGATTGATACGCTTGCCGTTTCCTGCAACCTTGGCGCCATGGTCTTGAAAGCCCACACGCTCGCGCAAGTCGGGCAGTCCCCGGACGTCATCGAGGCTCGTATCAAGGAGATGATTCCCCGCGGCCGGCTGTACTTTGTTGTGGACACTCTCGAGTATCTTGCCAAAGGCGGTCGAATCGGGGGCGCGAAGGCTCTCCTGGGTGAGCTGATCCAGATCAAACCGATCCTGACCATTCGCGACGGTCAGGCGGAGGCCTACGAACAACAACGTACGCGTAAGCGTTCCATCGCCCGCTTGGAGGAGATCGCCGCGGCCGAGTGTCCCCGCTCGCCCGAGGCCTACCTCGCTGTTATCCAGGTTGCCGCCGAGCAGGAAGCCGCTGACTTGGCTGACCGCTTGAAGGCCTCTCTTAATCTTGCAGAAGTCCCCATCTATCAGTTGCCGCCTGCCATTGTCGTTCACGGTGGTCCTGGAGCTCTGGGTCTGGGCTTCTTCACCGCCTCGGCCGGGAAGCCCGTCTGAATGCGAATGGTATAATCCGCGCAGCCTCGGGCAGTTTGCGCCCGCGGCTTTCATCTCAGGAGTCCCCCCATGTCAGGTCATTCCAAGTGGTCGACCATCAAGCGCAAGAAGGGCGCCGCGGATGCCAAGCGCGGCGCGGTCTTCACGCGCCTTACCCGTGAACTCGTGATGGCCGCGCGCGAAGGTGGAGGCGATCCCGGCTCCAACTTCCGTTTGCGGCTGGCCGTCGACAAGGCGCGCTCCGAGAATATGCCCAAGGACAACATTGAGCGGGCTATTCGGCGCGGTACCGGCGAGGACAAGGACGCCGCGGCCTTTGAGCAGGTATTTTATGAAGGCTATGCCCCCCACGGCGTGGCCGTGATGGTCGAGTGCGTTACCGACAATCGCAATCGCACGGTCGCAGAGCTTCGCCACAGGCTCACCCATGCCGGCGGCAGCCTCGGCGAGCTGGGTTCCGTTGCCTGGCAGTTCGAGCGCGCAGCTTACTTTTCCTTCGCGGCCACGGCCATGAATTACGACAAGGCGTTCGAGCTCGGAATCGAGGCCGGCGCCAACGACGTCAACGACGACAATGGCACCATCGAGATCATCGGCCCAGGCGAGACTTTCAAGGGCATCGCGGATCGCCTGCACGCCGCCGGCGTTCAACCCGACGAGGCTGGCCTGCGCATGATCCCCAAGCAGGAGCTCGAGCTCGACGTGGAACAGACACTGCAGGTCATGCGGGCCTTGGAAACCATTGAGGAGCTCGACGACGTGCAGAACGTCTTCTCGAATCTCAAGGTTTCTGACCAGGCTCTCGCTGCGCTTGAAGCCGCCTAAAGTTCCACACGCTCTCGCCCGGCGCTGCGCGCGTATTCTTCCGTGACGATCCAAGCCGGCCCGGGCGGCCTGCTTGGTGACGAGGGGTGAGATGACCCTGGCGCTCGGCATCGACCCGGGAACCGCCACAACCGGATACGGACTCGTGCGGCTCACGCCTGAAGGCAGCCTGCAGGTGGTGACCTTCGGCGTTATTGTCACGCCGCCCCACACGCCGGCCCAACAGCGTTTGCTTGAGCTCTTCACCGACATCCAGGATCTCCTCAAGCTTCACAAGCCGGACACGTGCGCAGTCGAGCGCCTGTTCTTTCAACGCAACGTTTCCACTGCCATGGCGGTCGGCCAGGCCCGTGGCGTCGTTCTGCTGGCCATCGCCCAGGCGGCCGTTGATGTAGCCGAATACACGCCCAACGAGGTCAAGCAGGCTGTGGCCGGATATGGCAAGGCGGACAAGCGGCAGGTGCAGGAGATGGTCCGCACCCTTCTGGGGCTTCCAGAAATTCCCAGGCCCGACGATGCCGCCGATGCACTGGCGATCGCCATCACGCATCTGCATACACGGCGGGATTGAGCTCTGCAATGCGGCTTTGTGGTAGAAATGGACCGGCATGATCGCGACTCTGCGCGGTGAGATCATTCAGATCGAAGACAACGCCTTCATTGTGGAAGTCGGCGGAGTTGGGCTGCGCGTCTTTGTGCCGGCTCCGTTGCGCGGACGCATGAAGGCGGGCGAGGGGATCTCGCTCTTTACTCATCTTATTGTGCGCGAAGATGTACTGGCGCTCTACGGCTTTGAGTCGCAGGCTGAGCGCGAGCTCTTCTCGCTGCTTCTGGGGGTCGATGGTGTGGGTCCGAAGGTTTCCCTCGCAGTTCTCTCCACGCTCAGCCTCGAGGCGGTCCAACAGGCCGTGCTCGCTGAACAAAGCGAGGTTCTCGGCCGCGTTCCTGGCGTCGGCAAGAAAACCGCGCAGAAGATCGTGCTCTACTTGCACGATCGCCTCAAGCCTTCTGATTCGTTGGCCAGGCTGTCTGCCCTGTCCGACAGGGATGGGGAGGTGCTGGCGGCCCTCACGACTCTCGGCTACTCCGTTATTGAAGCCCAAACTGCCATCCAGTCGCTGCCCAAGGACGCCCCTGATGATGTTGAGGAGCGCCTTCGGCTGGCCCTCCAGTACTTCACCGGATGAACCTCGCCGCCGGTTAATTGATCCTGGCCGCGCCGCCTCATTGCGCCGCGCCCGCCCCAATTTGAAATGTCGCTGATCACCGCCACAAGCCTCTCCAAGTCCTTTGGCGCGGAGGATATCTTCCGTGATGTTTCGTTCTCCGTGGGCAAGGGTGCGCGCCTAGCCCTCGTTGGCCCTAACGGCATCGGCAAGACCACTCTGCTTCGCATTCTGGTCGGTCTCGAACAACCTTCAAGCGGCCAGGTGACCCGCGCCAAGGCTCTAGGCGTCGGATACCTGCCTCAGGAGGCCGATTTCCAACTGGAAGGCACCGTCTGGGATGCCTGCGAGTCCGTCTTCGTCGAACTCGTCCGCCGGCAGGCTGAGCTCCAAAAGCTGGAAGCCGAGATGTCGGATGCCTCGCGGCGCGAGCAGGCTCTCGAGAAGTACGGCGCACTCCAGCATGATTTCGAACGCCGAGGCGGATACGTTTATCAGACTCGCATCAAGCAAGTGCTCACGGGCCTTGGCTTCTCTGCCGAGGATTTCCGGCTGCCCCTGGATCACCTCTCCGGCGGACAGCGCACGCGTGCTTATCTGGCGCGCCTCCTGCTGTCCGAACCGGACCTGCTGCTCCTCGATGAACCTACCAATCACCTCGATATCGCCGCGGTCGAATGGCTCGAAGGCCAGCTCAGCCAGTGGCCCGGCGCCGCCGTGATCGTCTCGCATGACCGCTATTTCCTGGACCGTGCCTGCAATTCCCTGCTCGAGATGGCCCTGAGCGGCGCCGAGCTGTATCGCGGCAACTACAGCACCTACCTCAAGGAACGCGAGAACCGCTGGAATCATCGCGTCGAGGTGTTTGAGTCTGAACGTGGCAAGTTGATGAAGGATCTGGAGTACATCAAGAAGAACATTGCCGGGCAGAACGTCTCGCAGGCCAAGGGCAAGCTCCGGCGCCTGACGCGCATTGTCCAGGCCATTGAGCAAGTGGGCATGGATGCCGTCGTCAGCACAAATTGGGCGCAGCTCGATGTCGACGTCACAACCAGCCCGTTCAGTGTCGACGAAGCCGAGCGGCGCGTGCGCGCCCTCCGGCCTCCGGTCCGTACGATCCCGGATCTCGGCCTTCACCTGCGTTCCTCACAGCGCTCGGGCGACCTGGTGTTGCGCACCCGCGATCTTGAGGTGGGCTATCCCGGCAAGTTGCTCTTCCGCGCGCCGGATATCGAGCTGCGCCGCGGCGACTGCTCTGCTCTCATTGGTCCGAACGGCGCCGGCAAATCCACCCTGCTCAAGACAGTCCTTGGCCAGCTCGCGCCCCTTGCGGGCGAGGTGATTCTTGGCGCCAGCCTCCACATCGGTTACTTTGCGCAGGCGCATGAGGGTCTTGAACCCGGGCGCTCAGTCCTGGATGAGGTCCTTGCAGCCTCTCCTGGAATGCTGCCGCATCAAGGGCGCGACTATCTTGGTCGGTATCTGTTTTCCGGCGACGACGTGTTCAAGCGGGTCTCCATGCTTTCCGGCGGCGAGCGCGGCCGCCTTGCATTGGCCAAGCTGGCCCTGCAGGACACCAACCTGCTGCTCCTCGATGAACCAACCAATCACCTGGATATTCCATCCCAGGAAGTGCTGCAGTCGGTCCTGGACGCGTACCAGGGCACCATTCTCCTTGTCACTCACGACCGTTACCTCGTCGATGCGCTGGCGACCCAGATCTGGGAGATCGATCCCGACGAGTCTCATCTCACGCTCTTCAATGGCACCTATTCGCAGTTGAAGGACGAACGCGAGAAGCAGGCGGCGCGTGAAGCCGAGCGAAAAGCTACCGCCGGTGAGGCTCACCGTCCTGCCCGGCGGCAGCGAGACCCCCGTGCCAAGGAAGAGCGACGCCGGACAGCGCACATGCAGGAAATTGAGAATGCCATCGCGCGCCTCGAAAAGCAGTTGGGCGAGCTTGGTAGTCTGCTGGAGAATCCGCCGCCGGATCCCGGCGAGGTAACGCGCCTTGGGAATGAATATGCGCGCATCCAGCGGGAAATGGATGGCAAGTTGAGCGAATGGGAGCAGCTGGGCTTGCCGTAAGCTGCTTGCCCTTACGCGCACTTTGGAGGAGAGATGCAGAAACGCGTCAAATTCGATTTTGCAGTTGATTTCAGCAATGGTGGAGGGATGCAGGGTCAGGGTTTTCGCCTGGATATCCCGGGCGACGATATCTCTGACAGGGAATTGGCGGATTACATCGTCAGTGACATGCGACTGCTCATGGTTGGGGACGTGCGGATTTTGAAGAAGGAGATCATTTCCGAGCCGCACAAGCGGAGCGCCCAACCAGGCCACATCGACCTCAGCCACACGATCTACGATGGGCTGGTGACCTACAAGGGTCTTCCCGCGCCCATCATCTGCGATTATCTAAGCCGCGAGGCCTCCCGCCAGCGCTATACCGCTGGCACTGAGTTCCAGATCGGCAAGATCGAGATGGTCGCCAATACTGGAACCTATGTCGATAGCCCCTTCCACCGCTTTGCCGATGGCAAGGATCTCTCCGAGGTTGGCCTTGAGGCCTTTGCTGACCTTGAGGGCGTCCTCGTTCGTGCCGACTACCGCCAGGGTCTGGCTGTGACTGCCGATGCCTTCAAGGGGTTGGACGTCCGTAACAGGGCGGTCCTGGTCCACACGGGTTGGGCTGAGCGCTGGGCAACCGAGGCCTACCTCGAGAACCATCCCTTTCTTACGGAAGACGCCGCTGTGTACCTGCGCGACCACGGAGCAAAACTCGTCGGCATCGACTCTCACAATATCGACGATACACGCGGCGGGGAGAGACCGGTGCATTCCACCCTCCTGCGTGCGGAAATCATCGTCGCCGAACATCTGTGCAACTTGGAGTCCGTGCCCGGGCAGGGGTTTTCGTTCAGCGCCATTCCGCCCAAGTTCAAGGGCATGGGCACATTCCCCGTCAGAGCTTTCGCCCGGCTGAGCTAACTCGTCTTTGCGCTCGCGCAAAACGCCTTCTCCACGCGCGGGTTATAATGCTTGCCACTGGTTTCCCGAGGGAGGGTCTCATGGCCGATGGTCTTACGATTACAAAGAGCGAAGGCAGGGTGCTTGTCATGCACCTTCGCGGCATGCTGGATGGACAGACACACGAGCAGCTCTATGAGGCTGCGCGCCAGGCTCACGAATCTGGCGCCCGGCTCCTGTTGCTCGACCTGCAGGAACTGGAAGTCATTACCAGCGCTGGCTTGGGGGCGCTTCACAACATCTTCAAGCTCTTCACCCCCAAAGGAGAGATCGAGGCCTGGGAGAAGGAGAAGCACGGGGAGCCTTACAAGTCAGCCTATTTCAAGCTGGCCGCGGCGCCCTCCAACATCTATTACGTTCTGAACATCGCCGGGTTCCTGAGTAACATTCCGGTCTACCCGGATCTCCCGGCAGCGCTGGAATCGTTTCCCGGCTAACACCTGAGTACCAGAGCAAAAGAGACCGGGCCAAAGGCCCGGTCTCTTTTCTTATCGTGCCATCCTGCTACTTCTCTGCCAGTTCGAGCGGCTCGACGTGCACCGTGACGTCCGATCTCGGGAGTATCTCCTGCACTTTCTTCTCGATGCGCTCCGTGATTCGGTGGGACTCATTCAGGCTGATCTCGCCGTCCATCGTTACGTGCAGGTCCACGAACCAGCGTGCGCCGGAGGGCCGGATCCGCACCGCATGGCAATCGTTCACCACCTTCATGGCCTGCACCGCAGCCACGATCTTCTGAGTGGTCGCATTGCCCGGGGCCGCATCCAGCAGTGATTGGATGGAGCGCAGCCCAAGTTCCGCGGCCACATAGATGACGATCAGTGCAACCGTCAGGGCCGCTATGGCGTCTCCCTTCTCGAGGAATCCCAGCCCCGGAAAGGCTCGGCTGACAAGCACGAGGATCAGCCCCAGGATGACCACGCTGGAGGACCAGATGTCTGTGGAGAAATGCAGCGCATCGGCTTCCAGTGCCTGCGAATTGTGTTTCTTCGCAGCCCGCATCAGGATTCGCGATCTCGTAAAGTCGATCACGATCGACGTGCCCATCACGATGAACGACCAGACGGAAACCTCGACGTGCACCTGCGGGCTTGTGAGCCGGTGGACGGCCTCATAGATGATCCAGGCTGAGGTCGCCAGCAGCAGCAGCGTCTCGAACAGGGCTGAAACGCTCTCGATCTTTCCGTGCCCGAATTGGTGTTGCTCGTCCGCGGGCTGGTCAGAAACTCTCACGGCGAAGAATGTCATTAGCGCCGCCACCAGGTCCAGCGCCGAATGAGCCGCCTCGGCTAGGATGCCCAGCGAGTTCGTCAGCAGGCCCACCACGATCTTGAAGCTCGTCAGGCCGATGGCAGCGATCACCGAGCTTAACGCTGCGGCGGTCTTTTCCTTTGTAGCCGATTTCTGTGACTGAGACATCTGTGATCTGTCCCTCTGTTCCTTCATGGCTGTGGCGTGACCTTAAGGAGTGCACCCACGAGGTATCCGGCAAGCGCCGAAAGCGTACCGATGATGGCCATTTCCAATCCACTTCGGGCCGGGTGCCCGATGGTGACGCGCGCCTTGTATGCGCCGATGGCAAACAGGACGGCCGCCGTGACCAGCACAGACGCGATCATGGCCGCGGAGATGGGCAGTACCAGGAATGGGAACAGCGGTACCAGAGAACCCACGATCGCCGACAATCCGACGACCCACGCGGCCTTGAATGCCGCCCCTCGGTCCACGGGCGCCAGCCGATGCTCCTCGGCCATCATGACGGCTACCCATACATCCTTGTTGGCCGTGACCGTGTCCACGATGCGTTGGAGCAGCTCCCCCTTGAAACCCTTGTCCTTGTAGATCCCCTCGACTTCCTGTTTCTCCAGCGCCGGTATCTCTTTGATGTGCCGGTACTCCCGCTCCCGTTCGCTTTGATACAGGTCAGCCTCTGCCAGTGTGGTTGTAAAGGCTACCGCTCCCATGGAGATCGATTCCGCAAAAGTCGTCGCCAGGCCCGCGACCAGCACGATCTGCGCATCATTTGTCGCCGCCGCGATTCCCAGGACGACGCCCAGGACGTTGACCAGGCCGTCTTGGGCCCCTAGGATAAGGTCCGAAAGGCTCGACGCCCGCCGGTGGGGATCATGGCGGGTATGGTGGAGCATATCGTCCAGCAGGGGATCGATGACGTGCGACATGGGCTCCTCAGCGATGGGTTTGAGGCCGCCTGTCGTAGTATTCGAATAGACCGCAAAGGGGATAAGTCGCGGCTACGACTTTGAGATTCTGGCGCCGGTGGGGGGAATGATAACTATAGCTTCAAATGGTGTACAGGGCGCGATATCATGATTCTCTCGGGGCAGGTTGGGTGACGAAAGTCCCGTTGACCCGGATTGCTCCCCGGTTACTTGATTACTCCCAGCTTCCTGCCTACCTTGGTGAACGCCTCCAACCCCTGGCCAAGGTCATCGCGGTCATGCGCCGCAGAGATCATTACGCGGATTCTCGCCTTGCCTTTGGCCACCGTGGGGTAGCCGATCGCCATCGCAAAAACGTCGTTCTCGAACAGCTCCCGGCTGAACTGTTGTGCCAGCGGCGCCTCACCCAGCATCACAGGCGTGATCGGCGTTTCGCTGACGCCCATATCGAAGCCCAGCTTCTGCATCTCAGCCTTGAAGTACCTGGCGTTGTCCCACAGCCGGTCGACCAGCTCGGTCGATGCCTCCAGTATATCGACGGCGGCGATGCATGCCGCCGTGTCCGGGGCGGTCATGGCCGATGAGAACAGGAACGGGCGGCCGCGCTGCCGCAGCCACTCGACGATCCTCTTGTTGCCCGCTACCAGACCCCCCACCACACCCAGCGCTTTCGAGAGCGTGCCGACTTCCACGTCCACCTTGCCATGCATGCCAAAGTGATCCACGATGCCGCGCCCGCCCTTGCCCAGCACGCCCTCGCCGTGAGCATCGTCCACCATGAACATCAGATCGTACTTCTGTGCCACCTCGTACAGCGCGGGTAGGGGGGCGATATCTCCATCCATGCTGAACACGCCGTCTGTTACCAGCAGTGCGCGCCGATACGTGCCGGCATTCGCATTGATCGCCGCTTCCAGTGCGGTCGGGTTGTTGTGCTCGTACGCCACGATGGTCGCGCCGGACAGGCGGCAGCCGTCGATGATCGAAGCATGGTTCAGCCTGTCCGAGAAGATTACGTCCTCTTTGCCCACCAGCGCCGCGATCGTTCCCAGGTTGGCCGTGAAGCCCGATTGGAACGTGATCACATCCTCGGCGCCCTTGAACCGCGCCAGCCGCCTTTCGAGTTCCAGGTGCAGGTCGGTCGTGCCGGCGATGGTGCGCACGGCGGCCGGGCCCACGCCGTACTTATCCGCCGCCTTCTTGGCGGCCTCGATCAGGCGCGGATGGTTCGCCAAACCCAGGTAGTTATTGGAGCAGAAATTCAATACCGACTTGCCATCGATCTGCAATCGCCCGCCCTGCGGGGAGCTGATGGTACGGATGCGATTGTAGTAGCCCAGGTCCTTGAGCGATTGGATCTCTTCATCCAGCCAGTCTAAATGTGTGGACATCCTCTACCTTTCACGGTCGGGCAGTGACTTGACAAAGAAAAAGCATCTCCCATGGCATCAGGAGATGCTTTGATTGTATCAAAGTGCGCCGCTTTACATGCCGTACATCTCGACGATCTCTTCTTCTGTCTTGCCCAGGATCTTGTGTTTCTTTCCCACCTTGATGAAAGCTTCCAACGCCTTGTCCAGGTGCTTCTTCTCGTGCCCCGCGGAAAGTTGCGTGCGGATTCTTGCCTGTCCCTTGGCCACAACCGGGAAGAAGAAGCCGATCGCATAGATGCCTTCTGCATACAGGTCGCGCGAGAAGTCCTGGGCCAGCTTGGCGTTGAAGAACATCACCGGCACGATGGGCGTATCGCCTTTCTTCAGGATGAAGCCGGCATCCGTCAGGCCCTGGCGCCAGTAGCGGGCGTTTTCTTCCAGCTTGTCGCGCAGCTCGGTGCTCCGCTTTAGGATCTCGAAAGCCTTCAGCACGCCGGAGATGATCACGGGCGCCATCGCATTCGAGAACAAGTATGGCCGCGCCCTCTGCCGGCACATTTCGACGATTTCTGCCCGCCCCGAGACGCATCCACCGGAGGCGCCGCCGAGTGCCTTGCCGAAGGTGGTGGTCAGGATGTCGATCTTGCCGACCACCCCGAATTTCTCCGGCGTGCCCCGTCCGGTCTTGCCGATGAAACCCGAGGCATGCGAATCGTCCACGAACACCAACGCATCATAGGCTTCCGCCAGCTTTACGATCTCGTCCAGCTTGGCACAGTCCCCGTCCATGGAGTACACGCCGTCGTTGACGATCACCCGAAGCCGCTTGTCCTGGAATTGCTGCAGCTTCCTCTCCAGGTGCTCCATGTCCGCGTGCTTGTAGGTGTCCCGCTCGGCGCTGCACAGTCGCATCCCGTCCACGATCGAGGCGTGCACCAGCCGGTCCGAGATCATGATGTCGTCCTTGGTCAGCAGCGCCTCGAACACCCCGGCGTTGGCATCCATGCAGGAGGGGAACAGGATCGTGTCTTCTGTTCCAAGGAACTCGGTCACCACTCTTTCGAGCTCTTTGTGGATGTCCTGCGTTCCACAGATGAATCGCACCGACGACATCCCGTAGCCGCGTGAATCCAGGCCCGCATGCGCAGCCTTCAACACCTCCGGGTGGCTCGAGAGTCCCAGGTAGTTGTTGGCGCACACGTTGATGACCTTCTTGACCTCCGCGCCTGTCGGGAACTCGACCTCGATATCCGCTGCCTGCGGAGAGTGGATGAAACGCTCTTGCTTGAACAACCCTGCTTCGCGAATTCCGTCCAGTTCCTTCGTGTAGACTTCACGCGCGCGATCGCTGTACGTCATGGCATGTTCCTTCCGGGGCTTTCGGGTGACGTGATGCGCTCAGCGGGCTGGCGCGGCCGCTGTGAAGCGCATGACCAGCTCGGCGATCTTGTTCACGCTGTCGAAGGCTTCCGGCGACGCATCCTCGTCCGGGATGGAGATCTTGTATTTCACCTCCAGGAACCGTTTCAGCGAGACCATGGAGAAGGAATCCACCAGGCCGCTGGAGATGAGCGGTGTGTCGTAGGTGATCTTGTCGCCCTCCCCGGCATACTCCTCGATGACGTACTTCAGAACCGTGTCTTTCAGTTCGTCCACAGCGCCCTCCTTCACGAAATGTAGGGACTGAATTCCCCGCCGTCGATTCTCAGTCCCGGTCGGCTAGTCATTCTCAAGGGTCGAGATATCGCCCACCGCCTCGCCCCACTCCTTTGCATGCAGCACGCGGCGCATGATCTTGCCGCTGCGCGTTTTTGGCAGTGAGCCGACGTACTCGATCTCCTGCGGCATCGCCAGCGCGGACAGCTTCTTGCGGATGAAGTTCATAATGTCCAGTTCCAGCTCTTCAGAGATGCAGAAGCCCGGCTTCAAGGTCACGAACGCTTTGACAACTTCCATGTTGATCTCGTCCGGCTTGGAGACGACCGCCGATTCGGCCACTGCCGGATGTTCCAGCAGCGCCGACTCCACTTCGAAGGGGCTGACAAGGTGGCCGGCGGTATTGATGATGTCGTCATCCCGTCCGATGAACCAGAAGTAGCCGTCGCCATCCACGCGGGCGCGGTCACCCGGCAGGTACCAGCCGTTCTTGAATTTCCCCTTGTAGGTTTCCTCGTTCCGCCAATACGCCCGCATCATGGCCGGCCAGCCGGGACGCAGCGCCATCAGCCCGATCACACCGGGTTCCCGGATCGGCTCGTACGTCTTCGCGTCGACGACCGCCGCAGTGATGCCGGGGAAGGGCTTTCCCATCGAGCCCGGTTTGATCTTCATGCCCGGATAATTGGAGATCATGATTGAGCCGGTCTCTGTCTGCCAGTACGAATCGTGGAACGGCAGCCCGAACACCTTTTCGGACCAGATCACGGCCTCGGGGTTCAGTGGCTCGCCCACACTGACAAGGTGGCGCAGGCTGGAGAGATCGAACTGTTTCACGATCTCATCCCCCGCCTTCATCAGTGAACGGATTGCCGTCGGCGCCGAGTACCACACCGTGATTCTGTACTTCTGGATGAACCGGTACCACGCCTCAGCCGAGAAGCCGGCATCCAGCACGCACTGCGTCACGCCCAGCGCCCAGGGCGCGATGATTCCGTAGGAGGTCCCGGTGACCCAGCCCGGGTCGGCAGTGCACCAGTAAAGATCGTCGTCTCGGATATCCAGCACCCACTTGGCCGTCAGGTACTGCGAGATCAGTGAATAGTGCACGTGCTGCACGCCCTTGGGCAACCCGGTGGTGCCCGAGGTGTAGTGCAGCAAGGAGGGCGATTCTGCCCTGGTCGGGTGGATATCCAGCTTCTCGGTTCTGGTTGCTTCCATCGAGAGAGCGATCTCGCGTTCTTTGAGCTCTCTTTTCCCATCGTGGTCCACAATGACGATGTGCTTCAAGTTCGGAAGTTGGTCCAGGATCTTGCGGACCTTGGGTACATGCTTCCTCTGGGTAATGATCGCCGACGTGCCCGCGTTTTCCAGTCTCACGTACAGCGATTCATCGCCAAATGCTGAGAAAAGGGGTTGGGCCACGGCTCCGATCTTCAGGATGCCCACCAGGCCGATATACAGCTCCGGGATCCGGTCAAGGAAGAGGCATACTCGGTCGCCATCTTTCAGGCCCAGGCTCCGCAGGAATGCGCCGATGGTGTTGCTGTACACCCTCACGTCCTCGTACGTGTAGCGCTTCTCTTCCCCGGTTGAGCCCTCCCAGAGCAGTGCCGCCTTGTCTGCCTTGCCCATCTCGCAGCTGCGGTCCGCGCAGTACCACCCGATATTGATGATATCGCCCGCCTTGTAGCATAGCTCTCGTTCCGCGAGCGACCAGTCAAAGCCTTTGAGCCTGTCCTCATAGCACCCGATATTCGACATCAAGCGTCTCCTCTTTGCTGCTGCTGTGAGAGCATCACGTGGAGGGCGTTCTGGCTGCTTTTTGAGAGAAATATGGATACGTACGCCTGGATAGGGGCGCGCCAAAGCGGGCATCGCCGCTCTGTTTTATCTCCTCCGGCGGACGGCATTTATTCATGACGCGGTCGCATTATAGTGACGGCGTCTGCCTGCTTACCAGTGACAATCGGATTAATTGTGCTGTATCAGTGTCCCCCAAACATGACACGCTCGCAACTTTACTTGGATGCTTCGGTTCGGTCCTCCACGAGCAAACCCAGCTCCACCATGGCTTCTGCCACCTTGTGCATCGCCCCGCCCTTGACGATGACGGAGGTTGGCCCAAGCGGTTCACCCAGGTATTTTGCCGCCTTGGAGCGACGCAGCTCCTTGAGGATCTCGGGTCGCGTCACCCGCAGCACCACCTGGCTTTCGGTGCGCGCCTCGGTGCCGGCGGTCTCCCAGCGTTTGAGAGCCTTGACGACAGGCGCCGGGATGCCGGCATCGCCATGTTTTGCCAGCAGAACCAGCAGTTGCTCCACCTTCAGGCCTTGCTTGGTGGCGCGTTCAAGCGATCGCGGGCTGATGTGATACCGGAACTCATCCGGACCCTGCGCATCCCACTCGCAAAAACGGGCCAATTGATAGCGGACCGATCGTTGCACCTGGCGTGTGGCTGTGATGCGCCCCTGGGAGAGGACATGCACCTTGCCCGTCTCGATCGTCGAAGATCGCGCCGGACCTGCCTCGCGTCGTCGAAACGCGGAGGGTCCCTGGTCCTTCGCCGGGCTGGCAATGTCGCTTAGGCCGAGGCGGTGCATTACCACCGTGATCAGGAAGCGGATCAGCGCGCCTTCCACCTCGTTCCAGCTTTCGAATCCTCGCAGGTAGCTTCCGTCAGTGGCGCTCTTGATGAACCATGAGTCATAATCCCCGGCGGGCCGCTGGAAATCGGCGTGCCTGATCTTCATGTCGTTCACAAAGGCGGGCAGGCTCCACCATGCCTGCCCTGGTACCGCCGCGACCTGCTCCAGTATGAACTTTCTAGCCGCGCGCGGCTGATTGGTCCATGTGCCTTCACAGATCAGTCCTGGGAGCAGCCGGAGTTCGTTGAAGGTATCGCTGTTGCGCCACGCGTCCACGAGCATTCTCAGAGCATCCGCGCGCGTCATCTCAAGGAAGGCCTTGACCTTGCCTGCCTGCGGCACGCCTCGCTGCAATATGCCGGCGGCCTCCAGCAGTCCCGTCAGTACGGCATCCTTGGCCACCGCCTCATTGATCCGCAGCGCCGCGAGCAGTGTGGTGGCGTCATCCAGGATGTTATCGTCGGCGGTCTGAACGTAGTTGCGTTCAGCCGGCGTCGCTGCACGCCCCAAAGGCGCCGTCGCCGAAGTCCAACTCCGACTGCCGGTTTGAATGATCCTGAGCAGATCGTCCGGCACGTACGCGAATTCCTGGGGCCCTTTGTCGGTTTCAAGGAATGCGCGTCCGAGAAGCGCACGGTAGTACAGCACCTCGGCAGGGGAGACGGGATGCAGATGGGGTCGCTCGCGATCGCGGCGGCCTGCTCCCATCTCGCGTACGTCCCCGTGTTGGCGGACGAATGTGACCCATGGTATCCGGCCGCCCGCGTTCTTCAATTCATCCAATGCGGCTCGCGCCGGGGCCTCCAGCGCCTCGATGACTTCGGCTGCCAGGCGCGCATCCTGCATGGCCGCGGCCGCCGCTTCCGCTCCGGCCTCCAGGTCCCTGGGTGTTTGCTCCAGGCCCCAAAGCTCAGCCACCAGCCGCAGATGGCCAAGGTCTTGTGACTGCAGCAGTTGGAGCAGGGTCGGCATCGTCTGGTGATGTCTTGGTCGCAGGTTGGGTCGCCGATGCTAGCCGCGCACCACCTGCAGCGCCTCGGGCAGGATCTCCAGTGTCAGTTGGCGCAGATTGCTTCCAAATCCGGTGTAGATCTCGCCGTCCGCATGGATGTACATCGGTCGGTCGGCGCTCACCGACATCTTCTTGCAGGACCCCAGTGTCACCTGCTTGAAACGGCCGTGTGTGCCCTTCATAACCTCCGGCACGATGCGGAACATCGTAAAGCGGCTGCACTTCTCGATGATGGCATAGTGCAGGATGCCATCGTCGATCCGGGCGTCGGGCGCCACCAGGAATCCCCCGCCCTCGCGCGGACCGTTGCACATCACCAGCATCAGGTTCTGTTGCTCCCACGTCCGGCCGTCGGTTTGCATCTTCATCAATGACGGATCGTGGTTGAGTACGATGGTCTGCAGGACCGCCGTCAGGTACATCAGGAAGCCGCGCAGCACGGGCAGCTTGTGCGAGCGGATCGTGACCACTGCATCAAAGCCAATGCCCAGGGTATTGTCGAAGTACTCGCGTCGCCCGTGTTCGTCGGTCATCAGGCCGACGTCAATGGGCGTTGCCGCGCCATTGAGCGCGTGTGCCAGCGCCCGGTCCGACTGCATCGGAACGCCGATCGCGTGCGCGAAATCGTTCCCGGAGCCCACGGGCACCACACCCAGCACCGGCCTCTGACCCTCGGGCACCTGCATCAGGCCGTTGACGACTTCGTGCACTGTGCCGTCCCCGCCCATGGCGATCACCATGTCGTAACCCTGTTCGGCAGCCTGCTTCGCCAGCGCGGTGGCATGGGTCGGGTATACGGTGCCGCTCCAGTCTGCCCCGCCGTACTCATTGATCGTCGGTCTGAGATCGTTGGCGACCCTCCATGCATTGTGCATGTCGGCCATCGGATTCAAAATGATCTTCACTTTGCGAGCCATGCAGCACTCCTCCGGGGCGGCTCCGGCGAATTTGGTGGAGCCGCGATTTGCGGTGATCTAATGCGTTGTGCCCAGCTCCTCTAGTGTCTGGCGCATTCGCGCTAATCCTCCTTCAATGTTCTTCATCGACGTCGCGTACGACAGCCGCAAGTAGCCTTCACCGTATTGGCCGAACGAGGATCCCGGCAGCACCGCCACCCCCGCCTCATCCAATAGCAGATCCGTGAGCTCGGCGGACTTTCGCCCGAAGGCTTTGATATTTGGAAAGGCGTAGAACGCGCCGGGTGGAATGCGGCACGTCATACCCGGGATGGCCCGCAGTCTTGAAACGGTTAGATCGCGCCGCTGCCTGTATTCGTTCACCATCCTCCGTGTCGCCTCTTGCGACCCCTTCAGCGCCTCGATGCCGGCCACTTGGGTGAATTGAGCGGTCGAGCCCACTGAATGTGTCAGCAGCAGGTCGATCTTCCGCGCAAGTTCCACTGGCATGATGCCATAGCCGAGCCGCCACCCGGTCATGGCGTAGGTCTTGGAGAAACCATCCACGATGATCGTTCGTTCCATCATTCCCGGCAGCGTCGCGATCGAGGGCGCCTCACTTCCGTCGTACGTGAGGCCGGCGTAGATCTCATCTGAAAGCACCCAGCTGCCATACTGGATCGCGGCCCCCGCGATGTGCTCGAGGTCAGCCCTGGGGATGATGCCACCCGTTGGATTTCCCGGCGAGTTCAGGATGATCAGCCGGGTGCGGTCGTTGATCAGCCGGTCAAAGGCCTCCAGATCCAGGGAGAAGTCGTTTTCCTCGTCGAGAGGCACCGCAACAGGCTTTCCCCCCGCCACTTCGATCATTGCCTTGTATGTGGGGAATCCCGGGTCGGGGTACAACACCTCGTCGCCCGCCTCGATCAGCGCCAGGGCCGCGAAGAACAAGTTCGGCTTGGCGCCGGGGCTCACCACAACTTGCTCGGGCTGGAACCGCAGGCCCCGGCGAGCGCCCGCGTACTCCGCGATAGCCTGGCGCAGCGCAGGCATGCCTGCTGGCGCGGTGTAGCGCGTCAACCCGCCGTCGATGGCCCGCCGCCCCGCCTCACGGATGTTCTCGGGAGTATCGAAGTCCGGCTGGCCGATCTCGAAATGGATGATGTCGCGGCCCGCGGCCTCCAGGGCCTGGGCGCGTGCCAGCACTTGGTACGCGCCCTCAGGGGCAAGGTCATCCGTACGATGAGCGAACATGCTATGCGGCATCGATGCGGTACACGCCCGCGCAAGCCGAGACCTGCTTGTATTGGACGACGAGTCCGGCTTTGGTGAGCGCAGCTCTTGCCTCGTCTGCGATCCAGTAGGGTTCATCGTTCAGAGCTTCCCCGATCGAATCCGCGTATGCTCGCATTTCAGCGGCGCTGGGGAAAGACAGGTCCGCGATGATTACCCGGCCGTTTGGCTCCAGTCGGTCATGTTTCAGGTCCAGGATGAGCGCAATCTTGCGATCCAGTTCGAGGTGATGGAAGGTGTATCCTGAGACGATTCGATCAAAGCGCCGCTCCAGCTGGGCTGGCCAGGGTTCTCGCATGTCGTGGTATACGAGTCGTACCTGCGGAAGTTTGAGCCGTGCCTTGTTCAGCATCGCCTCGGAGTAGTCGGTGCCCCATACGTCGCAGCCTTTCGCCACGAACCGGGCTGCCAGGTTGCCGGTTCCGATGCCAATGTCCAGCACGCTCATCCCGGCCTGCGGGTTGGCCCACTCAACGAGCTGGTCGAGCACGTGGTCGTATCCCGCGAACGGGAATGTGTCCCTATATTGGAGCACATCCTTATCGTAGGAGTCAGCCCATTGGTTGAAGTCACTTGCGGGGAACAGGTCTGCCGGCTGCATGTTCTTCAGCCGCGTCTAGCTACCCAGAGCTTCGCAGGACATGATCAACTCGTACGGCCCTGACTGGCAAAAGTAGATGCTGTAGTCGCGACCCTCATGGAAGATGGAGCTCATGTCATCCGGGAACGAGAACTTGTGGCTGCCAACGATCACTTTGTAGGGGTTGATCCCGCTGCGCAGCGAATAGTCTTGATCGAGCCGCACCTTGCCCTGCACACGCTGTAATTGCGCCCCCGCTACCTTCGAGGCCTGCCGGCGTGCCAGCCAGATGGAGCCCACGATGCCGCGGGCCGTGCTCTGCAGCCAGCCGCGCTGGCTGTCCGTCAGGTAACCGCGTTGGTTCGCCCTTAGGTCCGCCCGTGTGAGATCGTAGATGCTCAGGCTCCCCGGCTGATACTCCTCGCCGGAGTCCCGTATCTCCCTCGCCCCGGCTTGCTCTTGCGCTGACATGCGCTATGACCACCGCCAGGTCGTGCCCTCTTTCCCATCCTCTATGGCGACGCCCAACGCTGCAAGCCGGTCGCGGATCAGGTCGGAGACCGACCACAGCTTCTGTTTGCGCACCTCGTCGCGGACTTCGATCAGCAGCGTCACGAACTCATCCGCCTGCGCCGATCCCTGTTTCTCCGCCAGTCTCAAGCCCAGCACGCCGGTGAGTTCGCGCAGCACGGCCTGGGCCGGTTGTAGTTGCGCATTTGTCGCGCCTTGATCACGCGCGGTGTTGATGGATTTCACCAGGTTGGACAGCGCCGCCAGCGCCAGCGGCGTGTTGAAATCATCGTCCATTGCATCGATGAATGCCTTGCGGGTCGCCTCGCCCTGGGATGCAAATGCAGCCGCGGCCTCCGCCGAAAGCCCTGCGGCTGTGTCTGACGCTTCCCGCAAGCCGGATTGCAGCCGCGCCACGTTCTTCTCCGCCGCGTCCAGCGTCTCCTCATTGAAGAGCAGCGGCGCCCGGTAGGAGCTGCTCAACACCATCATGCGCATGGCGTCCGAGTCGCGCTTGGCCAGGAACTCCTTGATGCTGATGATGTTACCCAGCGATTTGGACATCTTCTCGCCGGCCAGCTGCAGCATGCCATTGTGGATCCAGAAGCGGGCGAATGCTTTGCCGGTGAATGATTCGCTTTGTGCGATCTCGTTCTCATGATGCGGGAAGATCAGGTCGTTGCCCCCGCCGTGGATGTCGATCTGCTCGCCCAGTTCGGCCAGGTTCATTGCCGAGCACTCGATGTGCCAGCCGGGCCGCCCCTTGCCCCACGGGGAGTCCCATGCGGGCTCGCCTGGCTTGGCCGCCTTCCATAAGGCGAAGTCCATCGGGTGCTCTTTGGCCTCGCCGACCTCGATGCGCGCTCCGGCCTGCATGTCGTCCAGCTTGCGGCCCGAAAGCTTTCCATATTCCTTGTCCTTGGTGACGCGGAAATACACATCCCCGTTCGGCGCGGCGTACGCATAGCCCTTGTCCACCAGGCCCTTCACCATCGCCAGGATCTTGTCCATCGTCTGGGTGGCGCGCGGATTGCTGGTGGCGGGCAGGACGTTCAGCTCGCGCAGGTTCTGGGCGTAATCGTTGATATATCGCTGCGCCAGGTGGAATGGATCTTCCTTGAGCTCATTGGCGCGGGCGATGATCTTGTCGTCCACATCCGTGTAGTTCATGACGTGGCGTACCTGGAAGCCGCGATACTCCAGGTAGCGCCGGATGATATCGAACACCACTGCAGACATGGCGTGCCCCACGTGCGCGTCGTTGTAGACCGTGACGCCGCAGACGTACATGCGCACGACGTTGGGCTCTATGGTTTTGAAGTCCTCTTTCTTGCGCGTCAGCGTGTTGTAGATGCGAAGCATGTCTGCGGTTCCTTCCTCGGGCCGGCTGCCGTGGGGGCTCCAGGGCTGGGCAGCCTGCTCACCTCGCCGCCCCTTCTCCGCGCTACTTGCCGGTCGGGCTGCCCTTCCTGCGGGACTTGCCGTTGGCCTCTTCCACGCGACCGAAGATCATCCGCCCTGCCGCAGTCTGCAGCACTTTGGTCACGTGGACGTCCATGTATTCGCCGATGTATTCCTTGCCGTTCTCCACCACCACCATCGTGCCGTCGTCCATGTAGCCCACGCCCTGGCCCACTTCCTTGCCTTCCTGGAATACGTTGATGTTCAGCACCTCGCCGGGCAGCACCACAGACTTGACGGCATTTGCCAGTTCGTTGATGTTGAGTACCGTGACGCCCTGCAGCTCCGCCACACGGTTCAAGTTGTAGTCGTTCGTCAGGACCGGGCTCTTGAGCTGCTTGCCCAGCACCACCAGCTTGTCGTCCACCTCGCGCACGCCCTCCACGTCGATGTCGCTGACGCGCACCAGCACGTTGGGCAGCTTCTGTAGCTCCGAGAGCACTTCCATGCCCCGGCGCCCGCGCTGTCGCCGTAGCCCGTCGGGCGAATCGGCGATGTATTGCAGCTCATTGAGCACAAAGCGCGGGATCAGCAAGGTGCCCGGCAGGAAGCCGGTGCGCGCGATGTCGGCCACGCGCCCGTCGATGATGACGCTGGTATCCAGGAGTATGGTGCGGTTGAGGTTGGTCCACGAGGAGCTGGAACCGCCGGAACTGCGTCCGCTCAGGCTGCCAAGCAGGCTCATGATGTCGCCTTGGCGCATCACGAACAGCGACACGCCAAAGTAACTGAAGAGCACAACG
>DATDCZ010000115.1:0-2304 GCA_036524055.1 Anaerolineales bacterium
AAGCTGACCGGGATGCCATTACTCGATCGGCTGCGGGACGGGCTCGGCTTTACAAGCTTGTATCTCGTGACACATCTCATCTTCCTCGGCGTCTGCATTTGGGGTACTGCCCTGAACCCCGACCGGCGCAAAGTGCTTTACTTGACGCTGGCGGTGATGCCGATCCTCTACCAGATCTACGTCGGCGGCGACCCGGTGCGGATGTGGCGCGTTATCACGCCATCCCAACCTGCCGCGGCGTTGTTGTTCGCCCTTGCCGCTGTGGAGTTGCTGCGACGCTGGCGGCTGTCACCATCAGCGCCGCGCGGCAGCCGGGTCTTCGGCTATCTCACAGCGCTGGCAACACTCAGCGTCAACCTGATCTTCACGCCCTACATCCTTTTCCGCGAACAGTGGTTCCCGATGGACTTCTACAATGTGCGCATCAATGCCGCCGTGGCCGTCAACGCGGTGACCACGGAGAACGCCAGCGTTTCGGTGCTGGCGGCAGGCGTGATCCCCTACTACACGGATCGGCATGCATACGACATGCTGGGCAAGAGCGACCCATACATCGCGCGCCTGCCTGCGGACCTTTCCGGCGCGGTCGGCTGGGGCGGCATGCGCAGCGTACCCGGACACAACAAGTACGACCTGGAATACTCGGTGGAAAAGCTGCTGCCGACGTACGCGGAGACCAGTATGTGGGGCCGGCAGGACATCACTGCCTGGATGGAGCTGCACTACGTGCGGGCAACGTATAAGGGCGTGGAGCTGTGGCTTCTGAAGGGATCGCCGGATGTGACATGGGGACTGTTGCAGTAGCGGCGGGTCGACCCAATCCATGTGGCAGTTCAGCTACCGTTTTCGGGCCCCCTGGGCCCTTTCATTTCCGACATTATTTAAGCCTTGACTTAATTAAGCAGATGCTGTAGTATTTCGGCATGGACGTGTTCGCAGCCATTGCCCAACCCACCCGCCGAAGCATCCTGGAGATGCTCGCTACCGGCGGCCAGCTGACGGTCTCAGATATCGCCAGCCGGTTCCGCGTCAGCCCACCGGCCATCTCGCAGCACCTGAAGATCCTGCGCGAGGCGCGCCTGGTGCGGATGCACAAGCACCGCCAGCAGCGCATCTACGAGATCAATCCGGAGGCCGTCCGGCAGGTGGACGCCTGGGTCAAGAACATCGAGGCGCTGTGGAGCGAGCGCTTCGAGCGGTTGGATGGACTGCTGAAGGAAGGGGCGGACGCCCCGGCTCCCCATACTAGCGGTAGAAAGGAAAAACGTCATGGCTAATCGCACGGCAAGCAGCATCAAGGAGATCGTCATCACCCGCGAGTTCGACGCGCCGCGGGAGAAAGTCTGGCAGGCGTGGACCGTTCCCGAAATGGTTCAGCGCTGGTATGGCCCCGAAGGCTTCACGGCGCCTTCGATCAGGATCGACCTGAGGGTCGGCGGCAAGTACATCTGGTCGATGCGCGGCCCGGCAGGATCTCCCATGGACAGGCTCATGTACGTTGCGGGTGTGTACACGGAGATCGTCCCCAACCAGAAACTCGTCGTCGTCGAATACCGCTCCGATGAGAACGGCGAGAGGCTCGAGTCCATGGGGAGCAACGGCCCGCAGGGCGCTTTCCCGAGCCAGATGACCTACACGGTACAGTTTGAGGAGCTCGCAAAGGGCAAGACCCGGCTCTCCATCACCTACCCCGAGCCCGAGACCGAGGCGCAGTACCAGGCCCTGCTCAAGAGCGGTATGGTGGACGGCTGGAACTCCAGCTTCAACAAGCTGTCGCAGGCACTGACCGGGGCAGCGGGCTGAGGCGACCGGCGAAGGCACCCTGAACCCGATTTATCAGTAGAAAGGACAACCACAATGGCAGACCAAACTTCAGCACACATCAAGGAGATGGTCATCACCCGTGAGTTCGAGGCGCCGCGCGAGCGCCTATGGAAGGCATGGACCGACCCTGAGATGGTGAAGCGTTGGTGGGGGCCGGAGGGCTTCACGGCCCCGTCCATCAAGATCGATCTACGGGTGGGAGGCAGGTACATCTTCGCAATGCAGGGCCCTCCCGGCTCCCAGTTGGAACAGGTGGGGTACAACGCCGGTGTTTTCAAGGAGGTGGTGCCCAACGAGAAGCTCGTGCTCACCGAATACATGTCCGACAAGGACGGTAACATGGTGGACCCCACCGTGTACGGAATGGATCCCAACTTCGCCAAGGAGTCGTTCTACACGATCCTGTTCGAGGACATCGGCAGCGGCAGGACGCGAATTACGCTGGTGTTCCCCAGGCCGGAGTCGGAGGCGGAGTACCAG
>DATDCZ010000116.1:0-26592 GCA_036524055.1 Anaerolineales bacterium
GTCCAGGCGCAGGGTGGCGCGAAGAATCCCGTGGTCATCCTGCCGGATGCAGACATGGATATGGCCACAAAGATCGTGGCAGATTCAGCCTTTGGCTGCGCGGGGCAACGCTGCCTGGCGGTCTCGCTCGCCGTGACAGTCGCCGAGGCGCGCGACGTTTTCATGGAGATGATCTGCGACGCGGCTGCCTCGCGGGTAGTCGGCTATGGCCTGAACAAGGGCGTGGAGATGGGGCCGGTGATCAACTCTGCCAGTAAGCAGCGTATCGAACATCTCATTGGCCTCGGCGCTGGGGAGGGGGCCAATGTGGCAGTGGATGGCCGCGGCGCGGTCATCAAGGGCTACGAAGGGGGCAGCTTTGTAAAGCCCACGATCCTGGCGGATGTGCCGCGCAACTCGGAAGTCGCCCGGACGGAGATCTTTGGCCCGGTCCTCGGTCTGCAGCACGTGGGCAGCGTCGAGGAGGCCATCGAACTGGTGAACGGGGGCCAATATGGGAACCAGGCCAGCCTCTTCACTTCCAGCGGCGCCGCCGCCCGGAAGTTCCGCTATGAGGCTCAAGCGGGAAACATCGGCATAAACATCGGCGTGGCAGCCCCCATGGCGTCCTTCCCCTTCAGCGGATGGAGGGAGTCCTTCTTCGGCGACCTACACGGCCAGGGCATGGACGCGGTGGAGTTCTTCACGCAGAAGAAGGTGGTTGTGGAGCGTTGGCCCAGGAGCTGGAGCCGCAAATTCTAAGTGGCACTCCGGCCGCGATCTTGTGAGGGGACTGTCGGATACGTCGCATGCTGTGCTTTGGTCTAAAAAGCCGAATTCAGGAGACGATCGATGCCCGGTGAGTACGCGGTTGAGCTGCGAGATGTGCTAAAGCGTTTCATCACTCCCGAGGGCCGCGATCTTGAGGCGGTCGATCATGTAACGATGCAGATCCGCAATGGAGAGTTCTTTTCCATGCTGGGACCCTCCGGCTGCGGGAAGACGACTTCGCTCCGGCTGATCGCGGGGTTCGAATGGCCCACGGCTGGTGAGGTCTTCATAGACGGCATCCCCCAAGGGCACAAGCCGCCCTTCCAGCGCCCCGTAAACACGGTGTTTCAGAGCTACGCCCTGTTTCAGCATATGACCGTGTATCAGAATGTGGCCTTCGGTCTGGAGATGGAGGGGGCCACGCAGGATGAGATCAAGAAACGGGTGGGACGGTCGCTTGAGATGGTTCGGCTGAGCGGCATGGATCGCCGCCACCCCAAGCAGCTCTCGGGCGGCCAGCAGCAGAGGGTGGCCCTTGCCCGGGCGATCGTGAAGACGCCCAGCGTGCTCCTGCTGGATGAGCCCTTGGGTGCGCTCGACTTGAAGCTGCGCAAGGAGATGCAGCTTGAGCTCAAAGCACTTCAGCAGCAACTCGGCATCACCTTTGTATATGTGACGCACGACCAGGAGGAAGCCCTGACGATGTCGGACCGCATCGCGGTCATGAGCCAGGGGAAGGTACTGCAGATGGGTCCAGCGGTGGAGATCTACGAGAGACCGACGACGCGCTTTGTGGCCGAATTTATCGGCGAGGCGAACTTCCTCGACGGACGCGTGAAGAGCCTGAAAGGTAAAGATGCCGTCGTGACGATTCCAGCATGGGGCGCTGACCTGGCGGGGCTATGCACGGCGAAGCTGCACGTGGGTGACGAGGTTGCGGTCAGCATCAGGCCGGAGAAGGTCCGGCTGACCGATGCGCCAGAGGGTAACAAGAACTGCCTCGAAGGTGTGGTCACTACCAGCACCTACATCGGATCGGACACGCACGTATACCTTGATGTTCGGGGACAGCGCATCAAGGTATGGGAGCAGAATCGCACATCCGTCCTGGATCGGCGAGGGCTGTATCGCGCCGGAACCAAGGCCTGGATCACGCTACCGGCAGAGAACACTCTGGTCCTGGCGAGGGCCTGAAATGCGGATGTGGGCCAAACCGTCGAGCCGCAGGAACGAGATAAGCAAAAGGCGATCCGAAACGGGGGCCTCCCAGGTGACAACATGAGCGAACAGGCGACATCGATCACGCGGAACCGCACGGTGGGATTATTGTCGCGCTTAAGGGAGAGCCGTGTCTTTCAGGGTCTTGCCTTGATCAGCCCCGCAAATACCTATTTGTTCTTGTTCATTGTGCTGCCGCTGCTCATGATCGTGGTCCTGAGCTTCCTTTCCCGCGGCGCATACGGAAACGTGGAATTCAGGTTCAACCCCAGCAACTATGCGCGGCTGTTGGATCCGGTCTATGCGCGCATCCTGATGTACTCTCTCGCCGTCGGGTTTGGCACGACGGTCATTACGATCTTGATCGGTTATCCGCTGGCATACTTCATTGCGCGGTCGCCGGCGCGCCAACGCTCAATGCTGCTGTTCCTGATCCTGGTCCCATTCTGGACGAATTTCGTCATCCGCATCTATGCATGGATCATGATCCTCCGAGGGGGCGGCTTGCTGGATTCGTTGCTGCAAGGTCTGGGAATCACGCAGGAACCGCTCGGTATCCTATATACGCCCACGGCCGTGATGATCGGTATGGTGTACGAATTCCTGCCTTTCATGGTCCTGCCCCTGTATACCTCCCTGGAGAAGATCGAGAACTCCCTGTTGGAGGCGGCGGCCGATCTGGGCGCTCCGCCCTGGCGCGCTTTCCTGCGGGTGACTCTGCCGCTGAGCGTCCCGGGCATGATCGCGGGCACGATCCTGGTGTTCATCCCTGCGATGGGCATGTTTGTCCTGCCAGACCTGATGGGCGGCGCGAAGACCCTGCTGATTGGCAACGTCATTCGCAATCAGTTCCTGACGGCGCGCGACTGGCCTTTCGGGGCGGCGGCCTCCATGGTTCTCATGATCATGACCCTGGTGCTCACGTTGTTCTATACACGTAAGGCCGGTTTCTCAGAGGAACTTCTGGTATGAGCGAGAAGCGGCTTCCGCTCTGGCTGCGCGTGTACGGCGTTGCGGCATATGCCTACATATACGTCCCGATCATCATCTTGATGGTGTTCTCCTTCAACACCATGAAGCTGAACATACGTTGGGAGGGATTTACCTTCCGCTGGTACGGCGTGCTGTTCAATGATCAACAGGTGATCCTGGCCACGCGCAACACTCTGATGATCGCGGTGGTGTCCACCATTGTTGCCACCCTGGTGGGCACGATGGCGGCGCTGGCCCTGCACCGGTATCGCTTCCCGGGATATGGCGCCTCCGAGACCATGATGTATATCCCCATTGTGATTCCCGAGGTCATCATGGGGATCTCGCTGCTGGTGCTGTTTGTCATGCTGAACTTCACGCTGGGCTTGTTCACCATCACGCTGGCCCACATCGCCTTCAACATACCCTTTGTTGCGCTGGTTGTTCGCGCGCGCCTGCATGGCTACGATAACTCCATCGATGAGGCGGCCATGGACCTCGGCGCGGATGAGCTGACCACCTTCCGTCGCGTGACACTGCCAACGATCATGCCGGGCGTCCTTTCGGGGGCGATGCTGGCGTTCACGCTTTCTCTGGACGACTATGTGATCACGTACTTTACGGCCGGGCCGGGATCGACGACCCTGCCCCTGAGGGTGTTCTCGATGGTGCGATTCATGGTCACTCCTGAAGTCAACGCGCTCTCAACGATCTGGGTGTTGACCGTGTTTCTTGTGCTGCTCGCGGGCCAGTTTGCCCAGAATCGCAGGGCGTAGGCCAAGACCGAGGAAAAGGGATGCAAAAGGAGGCAGAAATGAAGTTGCGTGTGCTGATCGCTGTGTTCATGCCCGTGGTGCTCCTGGTAGCAGCGTGCGCGCCTTCGGGTGGCGGCGCGAAATCGACGGAGCTCAACCTGTACGCGTGGAGCGAGTATGTGCCCCAGCAGCTGCTGGACGATTTCACCGCCCAGCATGGCATCAAGGTGAACTATGACACATACTCTTCCAATGAAGAAATGCTGGCGAAACTCCAGGCTGGCGCCTCAGGCTACGACCTCGTAATCCCCAGTGACTATATGGTTGTAGCCATGCTGAAACTTGGCCTGCTGGACCCGCTGGACATGTCCAAGATCCCGAATTTTGGCAACGTCGACCCGCAGTTCACGAATCAGTACTACGACCCGGGCAACAAGTACACGGTTCCGTATATGTGGGGCACGACGGCCATGGCCTACAACAAGACCAACGTCCCCTTCGAGCCCAAGAGCTGGGCCGACCTCTGGGATCCTGCCTTTGCGAACAAGCTCGTCCTGCTGGACGACTCGCGCGAGGTTCCGGGAATGGCCCTGCAGGTCCTGGGCTTCGATAAGAACAGCACGAATCCGGATGAACTCGAGCAAGCAAAGCAGAAGTTGATCGAGCTCAAGCCCAATATCCTGCTGTTCAACAGCGATGATCCCGAGACGCCACTCATCACCGGCGAGGCATGGGCTGGTTTGGTCTACAACGGGAATGCCGCACTGGGTTACGCCGAGGATCCGAACATCGCCTACATATGCCCAACCGAGGGCTGCGGCCTGTGGTTTGACAACCTTGCGATGCCGAAGGGCGCTCCTCATCCGGATGCCGCCATGGCTTTCATCAATCACGTGCTGGAGCCGGAAGAGAGCGTCTTGATCACCGCCGAATTCCCGTACTCGAATCCGAACGCAGCTGCGCTGGAGTACTTGAAGACCAACGACGCAGAGGCTTACGCGGCCTACATGGGCTACGCGGCCACCAATCCGCCCGCCGATTTCCTTAAGGCAGCCGTCCCTGTGAAGGATGTGGCCGAGGCGACAACGCTGTACGACCAACTTTGGACGGATTTCAAGGGCGAGTGATCGCACCTCGCGGCATTTGAATTGATCGAGGGGGCAACGGCTGGTCTATACGTGAAAATGCACGCCCCGGATGCTGAGCGTACCAACGAGTGCTCAGCATCCGGGTACGCCCTCCTAACTTCCACTTGAGGAGGCGCGATTCTAGTCTGCCGCCACGTGAGAGTGGACGGTGGAGCCATTGAAAGGGAACATGAGAGTCCTGCTGGTTGGCGTTGGAGGAGTTGGGGAGGCGATCGCCATGATCGCCAGGGAACGCGCCTGGATTGAACAGCTTGTACTGGCCGACTACAACATCGATCGGGCGCGTGAAGTGCAGGGCCGCCTGGGCGATGCGAAGCGCTTTCCGGTCGAGAAGGTGGACGCGGGCGATCAAAAAATGGTGGCGGAGCTGGCGCGCCGCCACAAGGTCGACCTGATAATGAATTCGGTGGATCCCATCTTCAATCCGCAGATCTTCGACGCGGCATTCGAGGTGGGCTGCATGTATATGGACATGGCTATGACGCTGTCCACTCCGCACCCGACCGAGCCCTTCAGGCAGCCGGGTGTGAAGCTGGGCGACTATCAGTTCGAACGTGCCCGGGCGTGGGAGCAGAAAGGATTGCTCGCGCTCGTCGGGCTTGGGGTTGAACCCGGAATGGCCGACGTGTTCGCGCGTTATGCGCAGGACCATCTCTTTGACGAAATCGAGGAAATCGGCGTGCGAGATGGCGCCAACCTTGAGGTGGATGGGTACGAGTTCGCGCCCAGCTTCTCGATCTGGACGACCATCGAAGAGTGCCTCAATCCGCCGGTGATATGGGAACGAGACCGCGGCTGGTTCACGACCGAGCCGTTCTCCGAGGCCGAAGTATTTGAATTCCCCGAGGGTATCGGCAAAGTTGAGGTGGTGAACGTCGAGCATGAAGAGGTGCTGCTGGTGCCACGCTGGATCAAGGCGAAGCGCGTCACCTTCAAGTATGGATTGGGCGACAAGTTCATTGGCGTCCTGAAGACGCTGCATATGCTGGGGCTCGACAAAAAGGAGAAGATCCGCGTGAAGGGCGTGGAAGTTGCCCCGCGCGACGTAGTGGCAGCCGTGCTGCCGGACCCGGCCCGCCTGGGTGACAAGATGCATGGCAAGACGTGCGCCGGCACATGGATCAAGGGCATAAAGGGCGGCCGGCCGCGGGAGGTCTACCTGTATCAGGTGGCCGACAATGCTGAGTGCATGAAACGCTGGGGCTGCCAGGCAGTGGTGGCCCAGACCGCGTTCAGCCCGGTCATCGGCTGGGACCTGATCGAGCACGGTCAATGGAAGGGTATTGGCGTGCTGGGCCCCGAGGCCTTCGATGCCGTGCCGTTCATGGAAAAGATGGCAGAGTATGGCTTTCCCTATGGTAAGAGGGAAATCGCCCGCTGAGCCAAGAGCTTGTAACCTCGAATTATCAATCGTACAATCGCCCGAACTCATCCAGCCCGGAGGACACCATGGCATTCGGATACAAAGGCAAGATCCTGCATGTGGACCTAACCAAGGGAAGCCTGGACGTAGAGACCCCGAGCGAGACGTTCTACCGCACCTACATGGGCGGATCAGCTATGGGCGTATATTACGTGCTGCGAGACGTTCCCAAGGGGGCAGACCCGCTCGGTCCGGAAAACGTGCTATCCATATTCGCGAGTGTCACCACCGGCGCGCCGATCTCCGGACAAAGCCGGATCAATGCCAATGCCAAGTCGCCAATTAGCGGAGCCATAGGAGACTCCCAGGCGGGTGGCTTCTTCCCGGCGGAGTTCAAGTTCGCCGGCTTTGACGGCGTGGTCATCAAAGGGAAAGCCTCCAAGCCCCAGTATCTCCTGATCCGGGATGGCAAGCCTGAACTGCGCGATGCGGCCAAGCTGATGGGCAAGAAGACCGCCGAGGTGGATGCAATTCTGCGTGAAGAACTGGGCGACAAGAAGATCGAGATCATGCAGCACGGTCCGGCGGCGGAGCGCGGCGTTCTATTCTCGAGCCTGGTGAACATGTCGAACCGGCAGAATGGTCGCACCGGCATGGGCCTGGTGATGGCGTCCAAGAATCTCAAGGCCATCGTTGTGCGCGGGACCAAGAAGGTGGAACTGGCCGATTCGGCGAGCATAGCCTCGATCAACCGATTGGGGCCCAAAGAGGTACCCAACAATCCGGACATGGACAGCCTGGCGAAGTACGGTACCGCCGGGGTTGTAAGCTCCCAGAATCTCTACGGCACGCTCCCTACCTTCAACTACAACGAGGGGCAATTCGCCGGCGTGGATCAGATCACCGGCGAGAAGATGGCGGAGACCATCCTGAAGAAGCGCGAGACCTGCTATGCATGCGTTGTGCGCTGCAAGCGCGTGGTCGAGATCCAGGAGGGAGCCTACCGGGCAGATCCATATTACGGTGGGCCGGAGTACGAGAGCATCGGCACGCTGGGTTCATATTGCGGCATTTCCGACCTGGCCGCGATCGCACATGCCAACCAGATCTGCAATGAGAGCGGCGTCGACACCATCGCGTGCGGCGCCACGATCGCCTTCGCCATGGAATGCTATGAGAAGGGCATCATCACCGACGCACAGACTGGGGGCATCCAGCTCAAATTCGGCGATGCCGACGCGATGCTGCAAACGCTGCAGCAGATCGTGACGAACAGCGGTCCACTGGGCACGGTGCTTTCTCAGGGGTCCGAGCGCGCCGCCAAGGTTTGGGGCAATGGCGCCGATGAATGCCTCATCACGGTGAAGGGTGCCGAGGCGCCAGCTCATATGCCTCAGGCCAAGCGCAGCCTGGGGCTCATATATGCGGTGAATCCCTTTGGCGCGGACCACCAGTCCAGCGAGCACGATTGGATGATCGAGGACGGGATGGCGACGGACCTGTATATGAAGCGGCTCGCCCTGATGGGCATGAACAATATGCTGCCGTCGATGTCCCTGGGACCGGAGAAGGTCAAGTTCGCGTATCTCACCGAGGTGTTCTATTCGATGCTCGACACGCTGGATTTGTGCCAGTTCGTGTGGGGGCCGGCCTGGACGCTGTACGGCCCGCAGGAGACCGCGGACATGGTGAAGGCGGTGACGGGCTGGGATGTGACGATCGATGAGCTGATGCAGGTCGGCGCGCGACGGCTAAACATGATGCGGATGTTCAATGCCCGCGAAGGATTTGACCGGAAGCAGGACAAGCTTCCGAAGAAGTTCTTCAAAGCGCTAAGAGGCACCGGCCCGACGGCCGGCATTGCGCTGACGCATGAGGAGATGGAGGCGGCCCTGGATGAGTACTACAGGCTGGCGGGATGGACGCCGAATGGCATTCCCACGCAGCCGACGTTGGAAAAGCTTGGGATAGCCTGGACCGCCTAGTGCGTAGGTGACGTATTTGGGAGGCTTGAGCATGTCGGATCTCTACAAAGACAACTTTGCGCACATGTCCCCCGTCTGGGGGCGCATCTTCGATTTTGTGGCGGAGAGGGCGGAGGGCTCGTACATATTCACATCGGACGGCCGCCAGCTTCTGGACTTCACCTGCGGCATTGCCGTCACCAACACGGGCCACTGCCACCCGAAAGTGGTTGAAGCGATCCGGCAACAGGCCGGCTCGTTCATCCACGCCCAGGCCAATATCGTGATCCATAAGCCCATGCTTCAGTTGATCGAAGAGCTGCGCCGGATCGTGCCGCCCTCCATCGACGGTTTCTTCTTCTCCAATTCCGGCGCGGAGGCCATTGAAGGCGCCGTAAAGCTGGCACGGGCGGCAACCGGCAAGCAAAACGTGATTGTGTTCAGCGGCTCCTTTCACGGACGGACCGCCGGCACGATGGCGCTCACAACCTCCAAGACGATCTACCGTGCCGGTTTCGGCCCGCTGCCCGCCGGAGTCTTCGTGGCGCCCTTCCCATACGCGCTGCGACTTGGCATGACCGAAGAGCAGGCGTCGGAATACGCGTTGGAGCAGCTTGAGTACCTACTGGCGTCGCAGACCGCCCCCAAGGAGACCGCCGCCATTCTCATCGAAACCGTTTTGGGCGAAGGCGGTTATGTCGTACCACCGGCTTCGTTCATGAAGGGGCTCAGAGAGATCTGCACGAAACATGGCATTCTGCTCATCCTGGACGAAATCCAGTCTGGCATGGGACGGACGGGAAAATGGTTCGCGCTGGAGCATTTTGGTGTCCAGCCCGACATCATGACGGTTGCCAAGGGCATCGCCTCGGGTCTACCGCTTTCAGGAGTCTTCAGCCGCCTGGAGCTGATGAAGAAGTGGGACGTGGGCTCACACGGCGGCACGTTCGGTGGGAATGCGATCGCCTGCGCCGCGGGCGTGGCGACGATTCGCGCCATTCGCGACGAAAAGATGCTGGACAACACGCGCGAACGCGGCGGACAACTGATGACGGGCCTGCGGAAATTGCAGGAAGAATATCCCCAGATCGCGGATGTCCGGGGTTTGGGGTTGATGGTGGGAACCGAATTTGCCGTTGACGGACGGCCTGAGAAGGCCAAGGCTCTTGTCAAGGAGCTCGTTCACTCGGCCGAGCAGCAGAACCTCCTGCTTCTGACCTGCGGGACGTATGACAACACCATCCGCTGGATCCCGCCTCTGAACGTTACGCAGGCCCAGGTGCAGCAGGGACTCAGCATCTTCGGCTCGGCGCTCGAAAGGACCCTGGGGAAATCATGAATGACAACGTCGCACGCGTGTGGCGAGTTGATGTCCGAAATCGAACACTAAAGCGCGATCCCGTCCCCGAAACTTGGCAGCGCCTAGGTGGAAGGGGACTGCTGGCCCGCGTGCTTCTCGACGAGGTCGATGCACGCTGCGACCCCTTGGGCCCGGATAACAAGCTGATCTTTGCCCCCGGCCTGCTCGTCGGACACATGTTGTCATCCACCGACCGCATATCCATCGGCGCGAAATCACCCCTCACCGGGGGCATCAAGGAGGCCAACGCGGGCGGCAGGACCGGTCTGCATATGGCCTATCTTGGAATGCACGCGCTCATCATTGAGGGGGAGCCCGCCGAACCAGGGCTTTGGGTCCTTCATCTTTCAGCTGATGGCGCGCGCTGGGACAAGGCGGACGAACTCGCAGGGCTGGGCTGCTATGAGTCTGCCCGACGGCTGCTCGAGAAGTATGGCGACAAAGTAGCTGCGGCCATCATCGGGCCGGCGGGTGAGCACCTGATGCGCGGTGCCGCCATCGTCAATCTGGATAAGGATCGGGTGCCGGCGAGGCTTGCCGCGCGGGGAGGCCTGGGCGCCGTGATGGCTACCAAAGGCCTCAAAGCGGTCGTCTTCGACAACGCCGGCGGAGGCCGGCCACCGATTGCGCATCCGGATCTCTTCAAGGCGGCGCAGAAGGATTTCACCAAGGCCGTCCTGGAGCACCCGCAGTCCATTGCCTATCGCGATTTCGGGACCGCCGGCATGGCGCACATGAGCGACGGCTTCGGCGGGATTCCCACCCGCAACTTCTCGGCCGGCCACTTCGAGCAAGTGGAAGATATTAGCGGCGAGACGATGCGTGAGTTCCTGCTGCAGCGCGGACATCCATCCGAGCCGTCGCACGCCTGCATGGCGGGCTGCACCATTAAGTGCTCGAACATCTTTGGCGGGGAAGACGGAAAGGTGATCGTTTCGCCGCTTGAGTACGAAACCATCGGGCTGATGGGGGCCAACCTCGGAATTGCATCGCTGGATTGCATCGCGCGCATGAATTGGGAAGTCAACGACCTGGGCCTGGATTCCATTGAGGTCGGGGCGGCGCTCGGTGTGGCGGCCGAGGCTGGCCTCATGAAATGGGGCGACTGCCAGGGTGCTATGAACCTGGTCCTCGAGATCCGCAAAGGTTCTGAGGTCGGCATGACCCTGGGTCATGGCGCCGCCGCGACCGGCAAGAAGTACGGCATCGAGAGAGTGCCCGTGGTGAAGGGCCAGGCCATGTCTGCGTATGAGCCGCGCGCCATCAAGGGTACCGGCGTCACATATGCGACTTCTCCGCAGGGGGCCGATCACACCGCCGGGCTTACGATCCGGGCCAAGGTGAATCACCTGGATCCAAGCGTGCAGCGCGATGTGTCGCTGAATGCGCAGCTCAACATGGCCGGCTACGACACGATCGGCGCCTGCATCTTTGCGGGCTTCGGTTATGCGGCCACGCCAGACGCGGTTGTGAAGCGGCTGCTGCATGCGCGCTACGGCTGGGAGGACCTGCCCGATAATGTGCTGCAGGACCTCGGCAAGCAGACGATCAAGATGGAACGCGAATTCAATCGCCGCGCGGGCTTCACTGCGAAGGACGATCGCATCCCGGCATGGATGACGACGCAGAAACTGCCCCCGCACAACAGCGTATTTGACGTTCCGGACGAGACCCTGGATGGTATCTTCGACGGGATATAACAAAAGTCGGCAGAGCCGAAATTCCCCGCCGACCGACTGGAGCCACCGAAGGGATTTGAACCCTTGACCTGACGATTACGAATCGTCTGCTCTACCAACTGAGCTACGGTGGCCTGCTTAGGCGGGCCGGATTATAAAGGCATAGCAGCAAACTCGCAAGTTTCGCGGCTCACGCAGCGTCTGTAGTACCGCGTCCAGTCTGCGTTGCATCGCAGACCTGTCGTATTGGGCCCTATCGTCGTAAACTTGAGTCAGCCCGTCGATTACATTGAAGCCAACCCCACCCATGAACATCGCCATGCTCTCTTACCATACCTGCCCCCTGGCCACTCTTGGCGGCAAGGATACCGGCGGGATGAATGTGTACGTCCGCGACCTGACGCGAGAACTCGGGCGAAGCGGTGTGCACGTGGACGTGTTCACGCGCTCGCAGGACGAACATGTCCCGCACATCGTACATGAGCTGGGTTTTGGAAACCGGGTGGTCCACGTGCCGGCTGGCCCCGAGTACCCCGTGCCGAAGCAGCAGCTGATCGAGCACGTTCCCGAATTCTCCAGAGGCGTGCTGGCCTTTGCCGAAAGCAAGAACATCCACTATGACTTGATCCACAGCCATTACTGGCTCTCGGGCATGGCCGCGCAGACATTGGTCGGGGCCTGGCCGGGTACCCCGATAGTCCAGATGTTCCACACGCTCGGCGAAATGAAGAATCGCGTGGCGCAATCGGATGAGGAGCGCGAAGGGCCGGAACGTATCCGCGCTGAGAAGCGATTGGTGGACCAGGTCGACAGGATCGTGGTGTCGACGCTGGCCGAGCAGACACAATTGCGTTTCCTGTACAAAGCTGACGAGCGCAAACTGGAGATCATCCCTCCCGGAGTGGACATCGCTCACTTCTATCCTATTCCCGCGGACGAGGCCAAGGCCTTTGTCGGACTGAAACCCGATGATCGCATGGTGCTCTTTGTGGGCAGGATCGAGCGCCTCAAGGGTCTGGAAACGCTGATCCGCGCGATGTCGCGACTCAAGCTTGGCGGCGAGGGACGGCCCGTGCACTTGGCGATCATCGGTGGCGAACCGGATGCCTCTCCGGATGAGATCACCTCGGAGATGCGCAGACTGCAGCAGCTCTGCGACGAGCTGGGCCTGGATCAGACCGTGCTATTCCTGGGCAAGCGGGCACAGGACACCTTGCAGTACTACTATTCCGCAGCCGAGGTGGTGGTCCTGCCTTCGCACTACGAGTCGTTTGGATTGGTCGCCCTGGAAGCCATGGCGTGCGGCACGCCGGTCATCGCTTCAGACGTGGGCGGGCTCAGCTTCCTGGTCCAGGATGGGGAAACTGGATTCACTGTCCCGGATGGCGATGTCGAATTCTTGTTGGCTCGGCTCTCAATGCTTCTCGGGGATCCGGACCTGAGGAGGCGCATGGGCGCTGCAGGCACCCGCTACGCTCGGGATTTTTCCTGGGATAGGATCACGAAACAGGTTGCGGCGGTCTATCGGGAGCTGACCGCCGTCAGGGAGCGATAGAGCCCCGGGGCCGCGCGCCGGCGTCTCGTAAAGCGTCGACGCTGTACACACAAAGCAGGACGCCGCCGAATGGCGGCGTCGATTGTTCATGGCATTGTCGCAGGTCCGAGCTTGGCGGACGTCTCAGCGGTTCAGTTGTTGTCCTTCATTCGGACCAGGAACAGGGTGCTGCCGTCCATCTCCTGCGAGCGCATGTCAAAAGATTCCTTGAGGCTGCGGAGCAGTCGCGAAAGCTGCCGCTGGCCATATGTGCGGGGGTCAAAGCCGGGATCGAGCTGGTACAGAGCATTTCCCATCAGGTCCAGCCGTGCCCAGCCATCCTCCTGCACGGCCATGTCGAACGCCTGCTCCAGGAGCGGCATGGGGTCCGCATCGCCCTTGGGCTTCTGCTTGCTGGTCGATTTCCGCTGCGTGGAGCGGGCCTTGGCGGCCTTGGATGCGGAGACCAGGTTCTCGGTATAGACAAATACATCGCACGCGTTCACAAAGGGCTTCGGGGTCTTCTTCTCGCCGATACCCATCACGAAAATGCCGGTCTCGCGGATGCGAGTCGCAAGGCGCGTGTAGTCACTGTCGGATGACACCAGGCAGAAGGCGTCCACAACACTCGAATGCAGCACATCCATGGCATCGATGATCATGGCGCTGTCGGTTGCGTTCTTTCCGATGGTGTAGCGGAACTGCTGGATGGGCTGGAAGGCGTGATAATTAAGCGTTTCCTTCCAGGAATTCATGCTGGGAGTCGTCCAGTCGCCGTATATGCGGCGGACGGTCACCTGGCCGTATCGGGCTGCCTCAACCAGCATTTCGGGCAGCAAATTGGCTTGCGCGTTGTCGCCGTCGATCAGCATGGCGATCTTTTGGCGGGGGAGGTTTGCAATCTGTTCGTCAGTCACGATTTCCATTATACCTTAGCCATTCCACTGGTCAGCCTTTGGCGAATGCGGAGGATTTCTATTGAACAAATCATGCACGGTGCGGCGCATTGGAAAGGATGCTGGCGGCGCGCTTGCCAATTCCATCGAATCGTGCAAGAATGCACTTGGTCCCGTTGTTGGGTGCCCCCCTCACCCAACGGCGGGGCCATCTATTAAGGTCAAAGTTCCCCGGTTTCACTGCATTGATTCAGACTCGCAACGTAGGCAGCGTCGTCGTAGCGCGCCAGCGAGAAAGCCGAGGCGTATGTGGGGAGCTCGGCGCCGCTTACGTGCGCTGCGAGCAGCTCTCCGCATGCGCACGCGGACATGATGCCAAAGCCCGAGAGCGCTCCAATGAGGTAGGCTCCTTTGATCTTCGTGGGACCCACCAATGGACGATTCTCGCGGGTCCGGACGTAATAGCCGCCGTCAAGCCTGGGCCGGGCCGCGTGACCGATGTACGCGTTGAGTCCCGGCAGCATGGTCGCAAGGCCGCGCAGGACGATCTCTGGATACTGCGGGTCCAGGGGCACAGGAAAAACCGGATCGATCGAGTGCGTCCGATAGTCCCACAGCATAAGGATCGTCGCGCTCTCTCCACTCCCTTCCGGCCGCGTGTGGGCGCCACCCGGGAATTCTTTCGTCAGCCACACGTCGGCCCCTTCCGATTCAAAGGCGAGCCGCTCGTCTTCATTCCAAGCCAGGAATTGCGGGTCATTCCAGATGAGCAAAGGCGCATCCCGCGCCACCACATGCAGAGGGTCCTCGAAAGCCAGCTTGAGATGCACCTCGGCCTCGACGGGGAGCTCGATACCCAACAGATTTCCAACTGTGCGGAAATATGGCCCGGCAGCATTGACGAAAACATCACAGGCAATTCTTGCCCCGGTTTCAAGCACCACACCGCTAACCGCGCCGGCGGTTTGCTCGACGCCGACAACGCGACCGCGCGTGAACTCGACGCCCATTTCCCGCGCCGATTCGAGCAGATACATGCGGAGTTGCTGCGCGCTCAGCCAACCCGCGCGCCGCGCGTGCAAGGCGCCGACCGCAGCCCTCGATACGTAGGGGAAGTGCTGCTGGATGATTTCACGACCTAGCAGCAGGTCGGCACCGTCGGGCTGATCGCGAAAACCATCGGGCGCCGCGGCTGTATATGCAGAACCGATCTTCTCGTGGATTCGGAGCGGCCCACCTCCGGACACGGAGATCTGTTCGGCTTGCTGGCGCAGGGCGGTGAGCCTGTTGGAGTCTGAAGTCAGGTAGAGGTAGCCGCGTCGATTGAGCCGGAAGCGATTGCCACTGGCCTGGGCAAGTTGGTCCAACAGATCGATGGAGCGGTTCATCAGGGCCAGCACGGCTGCATCCGGCCACCAATTGCGGTAGCACTCCGTAGAGCGATCGCTCGTGAGCGTCAGGGGTGCGCGTTCATCGATCAGCAGGATGTTTCGGATGCCAGCCCTGCTGAGAAAGTAGGCCGCGCTGACGCCGGCGATCCCTGCACCGCAGACGACCACACGCTTCCCATGCGGCGTGTACGCGCCTGAGGTCAAGGGAGACCTCTTCGGCCGGTTCCAACTGCCGCCGCAGCCTTATTGAGGATTGCGAGCGCGGCTTCCAGGCATCGATCCATTTCCCCCGGTTCAAGGGCAATGCCGTTGATCTGCTTCTCCATGCATCTGAGCAGTCCGCCGCGCACGCCGCTGGCTCGATGCGCAAGCGGCGAGTCGGCAGAGATTCTCTCAAGGCGCGCCAAAATCATCTGGATCAGGGAGCCTTGTTCGAGCATTGTCAAGAAAATGGCGCCCCCGAAGGGATTCGAACCCTTAACCTGCAGATTCGAAGTCTGTCACTCTATCCATTGAGCTACGGGGGCGGATTTCGCGATTATACACGATGGTCTGCGACGGATAAGCGCCAGAGATTGCACGGTAGAATGGGGGCATCCCCGACCGAGAGGATTACATGCCGGACATCCGAGCCGTTGGCGAACGACTGATCGAAAACCTTGAGAAAGTCATCGTGGGCAAGCGGGATGCCCTGGAATTGATCGTGATCGGCCTGTTTTGCGAGGGCCACGTTTTGATTGAAGACGTGCCGGGCGTGGGCAAGACCATGCTGGCGCGCAGCCTGGCGAAGTCGCTCGACTGCCAGTTCAATCGCATTCAGTTCACACCGGACATGCTCCCCAGCGATATCACCGGCGTTTCCATCTACAACCAGAAGAAAGGTGAATTCGAATTCCGGCCCGGGCCCATCATCGGCCAGATCATCCTGGCGGATGAGATCAACCGGGCTACACCCAAGACGCAGGCCGCGCTCCTGGAGGCCATGGAGGAGCGGCAGGTAACCGTGGACGGCATTACACACGCGCTTCCGCGCCCGTTCATGGTGCTCGCCACGCAGAACCCCATCGAGTATGAGGGCACATTCCCTTTGCCGGAGGCGCAGCTGGACCGGTTCCTACTGCGGTTGCGGCTTGGCTACCCGGAGTTCGTGGATGAGATCAAGATCCTGGATGGGCAAAGGCTCCGGCACCCGATCGAAACGCTACAGTCGGTGCTGACGTCTGCGGATGTGCTTGCCGCGGCCGAGCAGATCAAGTCGGTGTATGTGTCCTCTGCCGCAAAGCGATACATCACCGATCTTGCGCGGCGGACCCGCCAGAGTCCGGACATATATCTCGGCGCCAGCCCGCGCGGTACGCTGGCCCTTTCGCGAGCCGCGCAGGCTCGTGCGTCCCTCAGCGGCCGCGATCATATTCTGCCGGACGATGTGCAGGACGTTGCCGTGCCCATCCTGGGGCACCGCATCATCATTAGCCCTTCCGCGAGGCTGCGCGAGCTGAGTGCCGACCGCATCACTCAGGAGATCGTGCGCAACACGCCGGTACCCGGGGGAGACTTCGGCAGGGCGCCCAGCGATCGCGCATGAACGCCGGTCGGACAATCGTCCTGCTGCTTGTCCTGGTCGGCGCATTTGGCCTGGCCATAAATGGCGCCGCGTTCTACGGACATTTCCTGTACCTCGGACTGATCCTGTTGGTCTGGGCGTGGTTTGCGGTCCGGCTCGTAGCCCGCGGCCTACGGTTGACGCGGCGCCCGGACTTCTTGCGCGCCAGCGTCGGCGATATTTTCAAGGAGCAGTTTGAGATCCTGAATGGCAGCCGGCTGGTAGGGGGCTGGGTGGAGCTCCACAACGATATGCCACTGCCGCTGGCTTCGGGCTCGCGGCTGCTGACGCGCATCGGACCGAGGCAGAATCAGACATTCGTCGCCCGCACCTGGCTCACCAGACGAGGCGGCTTTCCTGTAGGCCCAACGCGCCTGGCGGTGGCCGACCCGCTGGGTCTGTTCAGATCGGAACGCCGCTTTCCGGCTGAACATAATCTCGTGGTCCTTCCGATGGTGTTCCCCATTCGGAGCTTTGTCCAGCAGCCGGGCTTCCTGCCTGGAGGCCAGGTGATCAGCCGCCGATCCCTTGACATCACCCCGCACGCCTCCAGCGTGCGCCAATACGTGCCGGGCGACCCGATGCGCCGGATCCATTGGCCCACCACAGCGCGCCGCGGCCAGCTGCTCGTGAAGGAATTCGATCAGGATCCGCAGGCCGAGGCCTGGATCTTCGTAGACGCGGAAAAGCGCGTGCAGGCGCAGCTGGCGTATGAGGCGCCCGAACTGCCGCTGGAAAGCCTCCTGTTCACCCGAAAGCCAAAACTGAGCCTGCCTCCTGCGACCCTGGAATACTCCATCAGCATTGCCGCCTCACTGGCCCGCTTCCTGCTGGACCAGCAGCGTGCCGTGGGATTGATCGCGCGCGACCGCGCGCACGCCATGATCGCCGCCGAACGCAGCCAGCGCCAGGCAACCAAGATACTGGAAACGCTGGCGTTCATCGAGGGGAAGGGAGATCAATCGATCTCAGCACTGGTCAGCGCGCACGCCCCTCTCCTCCCGAAAGGCTCGAGCGTCATCCTCGTCACGCCGTCGACTTCGGACCTGCTGCTGATGGCGGCGGACGATCTCCAGAGACGCAGACTCCGCCCGATCGTGGTGCTTCTCAATGCCGCCAGTTTTGGCGGCCCGCAGGGCACTCCGGCGATCGCTGAAGCACTTCGCATGCAGGGTATTCCGTTCCGCGTGATCGATTGCGGCGTAGATCTGGGCGATGCCCTGTCCGGCTTCGCCAGTTCGCAAATGTCACAGGATGTGATCCGATGGCAGCGACCCGCGTTGTCACACTTGACCTGAATTTCCAAGGCATGCCGCGAGCGATCGCGGCCTACCTCATCCGCCACCAACATGGCGCCTTGCTGGTGGAATCCGGCCCCGGCTCCACCATTGCTCAGCTCACGGCGGGCCTCGCCGCGAACGGCTTGTCGCCGCGTGATGTGACCGATGTTCTGCTGACGCACATTCATCTGGACCATGCCGGCGCGGCTGGCTGGTTCGCGTCGCAGGGTGCGACGATCCACGTGCATCCTGCTGGCGCGCCGCATCTCATTGATCCCGCCAAGCTGCTCAAGAGCGCGGGCAGGATCTACGGCGATCAGATGCAGACCCTGTGGGGCGACGTCCTGCCTGTGCCCGAGGCCAGCATCCATATTCCGGCCGACGGTGAGGAGCTGCGCGTCGGCGGACTCGGTTTCACCGCCATCGATACGCCGGGTCATGCAGAGCATCATTTCGCCTACGTGTTTGAGGACCTGTGTTTCAGCGGTGACGTCGGCGGCGTGCGGATTCCCGGCTATCCCTATTTGCGCATCCCGATGCCGCCACCTGAGCTTCACTTTGAGAAGTGGCGCGCATCCGTCGCGCGGCTTCAGAGGCTGGGCTTCAGCCGCATCGCGCCGACGCACTTCGGTATCTTTGAGGATGCTGATTGGCAGCTGCGTGCAGTCGCCGAAGCGATCGACGAAACCACGCGTTGGCTCGCACAGGTGATGCAGACCGAACCCGACGTCGAGGAACTGCGCCGCCAATTCCTGAGTTGGACCACGGCCGAGGGCGCTCGACATGGACTCAGCACGGATGCCATCCGGGCCTATGACCTGGCAAACCCACTGGGCATGTCAGCGGACGGACTCTTCAGGTACTGGCACAAGATCCGCAATACATCGAACACATAGGGCCGTTTGTCAGACATATGTCACACCCAAGCCATGATGCATGAAACATGGCAGGATATAGCCTTGCAGATATACTGACGGAGGTTTAGCCATGAAAGATTTCATCGCCGTATCCGATCTTGCTCCAGCCGAAGTACAAGAGCTTCTTGATTTGGCCATCCAGCTCAAAAAGGAGTATTTCGACCAGGGGAATCGTCCATTATTCAAAGGCAAGGTCCTGGGAATGATCTTCCAGAAGCCCAGCCTGCGGACGCGTGTTTCGTTCGACATGGCCATGCGCCACATGGGCGGCGATGCGCTTTATCTGTCGCCGAACGAGATCGGCCTGGGACAACGCGAGTCGATTGCCGACGTCGCTCGGGTGCTTTCCGGCTACGTCCAGGTGCTAATGGCCCGGGTCTTCGCCCACGCGCACGTGCTGGAGCTGGCCGAATGGGCCAGCGTGCCCGTGATCAATGGTCTCAGCGACTACAACCATCCCTGCCAGGGTATGGCGGACGCGCTGACGATACAGGAGAAGTTCGGCCGGGCGCCGGGATTGAACGTAGTGTTCGTTGGGGACGGCAACAACGTGGCCGTCTCGCTGATGCACGTAGCCGTGAAACTGGGCTGGAACTTCACTCTCGCAAGCCCCGAGGGCTATGACCTGAACCCGGATGCGATCGCCGTGGCGCGTAACAGTGCCAAGGAGACGGGCAGCAAGCTGGCCTTCGTTCGTGATCCGCAGGCAGCGGTCCACGGTGCGCAGGTGATCTACACGGATACCTGGACGAGCATGGGGCAGGAGGCCGAGACGGCCAAGCGCGAGAAGGTGTTCCCTCCATACCAGGTCAACGCCGAGTTGGTGAGCATGGCCGCAAAGGATGCCATCGTGATGCACTGCCTGCCGGCGCATCGCAATCACGAGCTCACTGATGAAGTCGCAGATGGACCGCAATCGGTGATCTTCCCACAAGCCCACAACCGCCTGCACGCGCAGAAGGCCATATTGGCGCGCCTGCTCGGCGTGGCATGAGCCAACATTGGACGGGGAATTAGAGACGAACAATACAGGTGTGGAAATGCGAACAGCAGATTACATCGAACTGGAAGAGAAGTACGGCGCGCACAACTACCATCCGTTGGATGTCGTCATCGCGCGCGGCGAAGGCGTCTGGGTATATGACGTGGATGGCAAGCGGTACCTGGATTGTCTTTCGGCGTACTCCGCCTTGAACCAGGGGCACGTCCATCCGCGAGTTCTGCAGGCCATGCTGGAGCAGGCCTCGAAGCTCTCGTTGACTTCAAGGGCCTTCCGCAACGACCAGCTGCCGCTCCTGTACAAGGAATTGGCAGACATGACCGGCTACGAGATGTCGCTGCCAATGAACAGCGGGGCAGAGGCAGTCGAGACCGCGGTCAAGCTGGCCCGAAAATGGGCCTACCGGGTCAAGGGTGTGCCGCGCCATGAGGCTGAGATCATCACGGCCGCCGGCAACTTCCATGGGCGTACCACCACCATCATCTCTTTCTCGACCGAGCCGTCCTATCGCGATGACTTCGGCCCGTTCACGCCGGGCTTCGTCAGCGTGAAATACGGCGATGCCGCCGCCCTCGAACAGGCGGTCACCAGGAATACTGCGGCTGTGCTGCTTGAGCCCATCCAGGGTGAGGGCGGCGTGATCATTCCGCCGGCTGGGTATCTCCATGCCGCAGCCGATATCTGCAAGAAGCACAACGTCCTGTTCATGGCGGATGAGATTCAAACCGGATTGGGGCGGACCGGCAGGCTGTTTGCATGTGATTACGAGGATGTGCGGCCGGATGTCATGATCATCGGTAAGGCGCTCGCGGGCGGTTTCTACCCCGTATCCGCCGTGCTGGCGGACTCGTCCATCCTCGGTCTCTTCGAACCCGGGGAACACGGATCCACATTTGGCGGAAATCCCCTGGGCGCGGCCGTGGCCCGCGCAGCCCTGGCAGTGATCCGCGACGAGCAGCTTGCGGATCGTGCGGAGAAGCTCGGAACCTACTTCGCCGAGCAGTTGGCGGAGATTCCCAGCCCGCATGTGCGTGAGGTGCGCGGCAAAGGCCTCCTGATCGGGGTGGAATTGAAGAAGACGGCCGGCGGAGCGCGGCGTTTCACCGAAGCCCTGCAGGCGCGCGGCATCCTGGCCAAGGAGACGCACGAGGACGTAATTCGGTTCGCGCCTCCACTGGTGATCGACAAGGACACGATCGACTGGGCGCTGTCGCCGATCCGCGAAGTGCTCAACATGCGTTAGCTCCAGTTCCCACTGGCGTTCGGGGGTGAGGGGACTGATAACGGAGGGTACATGAACATTGGAATACCAAAAGAAAGACGGCCCTACGAATGCCGCGTGGGCCTCTCGCCGGCAGGCGTCCTGACCCTGGTGCAGGAAGGTCACCACGTCTATGTCGAGCATGAGGCCGGTTCAAACGCGGGCTTCACCGATGCCGATTACGAGCAGGCCGGAGCGGTGATCGCATATGCTCCAGATGAGGTCTTCGGCCGGGCAGACCTGCTGCTCAAAGTTGCCCGACCGCTCGAGGACGAACTCGACATGCTCAGGCCCGGCGCGATGCTGGCCGGATTTCTGCACCTTGCCTCTGCCCGAATGGCAAAATTGCAGGTGCTCCTGGATAAGCAGATCACCGCCATCGCATTCGAGCAGGTGACCGCGCCCGACGGCTCGCTGCCGCTGCTGCGGCCATTCAGCCAGATCGGCGGCGCCATGGCGGCGCAGATCGCCGCCCGTCTGCTGCAAAACAACTGGGGCGGAAAGGGCATCCTGATGGGGGGCGTGCCGGGTGTCCCGCCTGCAGAGGCCGTGATCCTGGGAGCCGGCGTGGTCGGAACCTACGCCACGCAGACCTTCCTGGGAATGGGCGCACACGTCACAGTGATTGACCATAGCCTGAAATCATTGCAGCTGCTTTGGGATCGCTTCCCGCATGTCGTGACCCTCATCTCCACGCCGCGAAACATCGAACGCTCGGTGGCATACGCCGACGTGGTCGTCGGAGCGGTGCTCGTGCCGGGCGAAAGGACTCCCATCCTGGTGACGCGCGAGATGGTGCAATCCATGCGGCCGAGGTCGGTCATCATGGATGTGAGCATCGATGGGGGAGGCTGCGTCGAGACCTCCCGACCGACGACGCACGAACATCCCGTCTACATCGAAGAGGGCATCCTGCATTACTGCGTCCCCAACATGCCGGGCGCTGTGGCTCGCACGGCGACGCACGCTTTTGCGAATGCAGCCATGCCGTACATCAGCTTGATCGCCGGGGGCGGATTGGAAGCGGTACTGGTGAATCCATCCATCGAGGCGGCCGTGAACACCTACAAGGGCGAAATCCGGCACCTGACCCGCCTCAACGGCACGAAGGAGCACTAAGATGGACTGGACATCGCAGTATCAATCCCGCGTAATGACGGCCGAGGAAGCCGTGAAATCCATCACCTCGGGCACGCGCGTCTTCATGACCGGCAACGTGTCCGTTCCACAGCGACTCCTGGAAGCGCTGTGCAAGTATGCGCCAAATCTGCATGATGTAGAGATCTGCCAGGCGCTATCCATCGGTCCGTCCGACTACGTGGATCCGGCCATGTGGGGGCACCTGCGGGTGAACACGCTCTTTATCAGCGCCAATGTGCGCAAGGCCGTGCAGGAAGGGCGTGCCGACTTCACCCCGGTGCTCCTCTCGGAGTTCCCGCTGCTATTCAAAGACAAGGTGCTGCCGGTCGACGTGGCTCTGATCCACGTTTCCCCGCCGGATGAGCACGGGTTCTGCTCCCTGGGTGTGGAGGTCGGCCTGACCAAGTCACCCGCGGAGTCGGCCAAGATCATCATCGCCGAGGTCAATGAGCAGATGCCGCGCACGCTGGGTGATTCTTTCATTCACGTAAGCCGCCTGCACCATATTGTGCCCGTCAATTACCCTGTGGCCGAGCTTCCGATGGGCGGCGACGGCGAAGACGAGATCAGCAAGAAGATCGCCGGTTACATCGCCGACCTGATCCCCGATGGCGCCACAATGCAAATGGGCATCGGCGGCATTCCCGACGCCGTGCTCGGGTTCCTGGGAAACAAGAAGGACCTGGGGATCCACAGCGAAATGTTCTCGGATGGCGTGGTCAAGCTGGTCGAGGCCGGCGTCATCACCAATGCGCGCAAGAGCCTGCACCCTGGCAAGATCGTGGTCGGGTTCGTCTTGGGCACGCAGAAGCTGTATTCCTGGGTACATGACAATCCGCTGTGCGACTTCCACCGGCAGGAATACGTCAACGATCCCTTCGTCATCGCACAGAATGACAAGATGGTGGCCATCAACTCGGCCCTGGAAGTGGACCTCACAGGGCAGGTTTGCGCGGACAGCATCGGCACCAAGTTCTACAGCGGCGTTGGCGGACAACTGGACTTCGTCTACGGCGCCTCGCGTTCCAAGGGCGGCGTGCCGATCATTGCCCTGTCCAGCACCGCCACCATGCGCGATGGCAAGGTGCTCAGCCGCATCGTCAATATGCTAAAGGCTGGCGCCGGCGTGACGACAAGCCGCAACCACGTGCATTATGTTGTAACGGAGTTCGGTGTTGCGAGCTTGTACGGCAAGTCGATCCGCCAGAGAACGCGCGAGCTCATCAACGTGGCGCACCCGGATTTCCGCAAGGACCTGGAGAAGCAAGCCAGCGAGTTGCATTACATCTAGCTCGGCAGGACACAACTGACAGCCAGCCCGGGACTCCCGGGCTGGCTTTGTGATCCGGCAGGAACTGGGTAGCCTGCCGGAGTCTGCTATACTCGCGGGCTGTGGAGGAGGGCCAGTGATAAGAAGAGCCAAGATCATCGCAACTATAGGACCTGCCAGCCGCGACCAGGCAATGCTGGAGCGACTTGTGGCCGCGGGCCTGGACGTGGCGCGCCTTAACTTCTCGCACGGCACCCACGAGGAGCACGCCGCCGTGATCGCCTCGATCCGGCGCGTCTCAGAGAAGACCGGTCGCGCCATCGGCATCCTGCAGGACCTGCAGGGCCCCAAGATCCGCGTGGGTCAATTGGAGGCGCCGCTTCAGCTCTCAGAGGGGGAGCAGGTCGTGCTTTTCGATGCCCAGACCAAAGCGCCCGAGAAGGCCGTGCAGGCAATTCCGGTCGATTTCCGCGAGCTTTTCGAAGCCGTGCACAAGGGTGATAAGCTGCTCCTGGACGATGGCCGCCTGGCGCTGGAGGTGGTCTCGGTTGAGAACAACTGGCTGATGGCCAGGGTTGCCGTGGGTGGACTGCTCTCGGCCCACAAGGGCATCAACCTCCCCGGTGTGCGCTTGCGCATAGCTGGCTTCACAGATAAAGACCAAGCAGACCTCAAGTTCGGCATCTCGCAGGGAGTCGACGCGGTCGCCATTTCATTCGTCCGCTCGTCGGCCGATGTCAAGAAGGTGCGCGCAGCCATTCAGGCCATGATCGATGGGCCGCACCTGCCGCTGCTGATCGCCAAGCTGGAGAAACCCGAAGCGCTGGATGACCTCGAGGCCATCCTGGATGCTGTGGACGGCGTGATGGTGGCACGCGGCGATCTGGGGGTGGAGCTTCCACCCGAGCAGGTGCCCGCGCTTCAAAAGCGCATCATTCGCGCCGCCAATCGGCGTAACAAGCTCGTGATCACCGCGACCCAGATGCTTGAATCGATGGTGACCAACCGGCTGCCGACGCGCGCGGAGGCGTCCGACGTCGCCAATGCAATATTTGACGGCACCGATGCGGTGATGCTTTCAGCCGAGAGTGCCTCGGGCAAGTACCCCATGGAAGCCGTCCAGATGATGGACCGCATTGTGTGCGAGGCCGAATCGCACTTCCTCGAATGGGGCAAGCTCCAGGCTGACGCCGACGGCGGGGCCGACGATGCCGCATCCATGGCCCTGGCAGCACGCGCTCTCGCCAACGATAAGAACGTGGCCGCGGTCGCCAGCTTCACGATGCGCGGGCAGTCGGCCTGGTTGATCTCGAAGATCCGGGCAGGCGTCCCGATCCTGGGCTTCACGCCCGAACCGCAGACGTACCGGCGCCTGGCGTTCTTCTGGGGCGTCCAACCCCGGTTGGTGCCCTACGTGAACAGCCTGGACGACATGCTGCGGCATGTGGATGCAGCCCTGACGTCGACGGTGAAGCCGGGCGACCAGGTGGTCGTGATCTGCGGTTTCCCGGTCGGCGCCATGCGCCCACCCAATATGGCGCTGCTGCATACCGTCGGCAGCAACCAGACGATGATTGGGATGAAGAAACCAAGTTAATCGAGGTTGAACAGCTTTAGCGGCTTGCGAGCACGAGACCGATGGCAATCAACAACCCCCCGAACAGGAATAGGGGGGTTATTTGTTCGTGCAGGAAGAGCCAGCCCAGCAGGGTGCCGACCACAGGCTGGGCAAAGAACGTGAGCGAGGCCCGGCCGGCGTCGATGAGAGCAAAGGCGTTGTTCCACAGATACATGGCCAGCGCGGTACACACGATGCCCAGGAAAAGCACCCCCGCCAGTACCCAGAGCGTGATCTGACCTACCCCCACGGTAAGGACCTCCGCTGTTCCGCCGGCCACCGATATCGGTAAGCCACCCAGAAACGCCACCAGGCTCACCAGGACCACATCCAGTTCGCGCGTCACCACGCGGATCAGGACCGAGTAAAGCGCCCAGGTGACCGCCGCGCCCAGAAGCGCAATGTTGCCCCAGAATAGCGACGCATCCAGCCCGGCATTGCGCGGGTCGATGACCAATACCACGCCGATGGTCGCTAGCAAGAGGGCCGCGAGGCGTATCCAGCCGATGCGCTCGCGTAGCAGGAAGTGGGCGAACAGCAGCACAAACGCAGGCGTGGCCGAGGTGACCAGAGCGCCGTTGGCTGCGGTGGACATTTTCGTCCCTATGAATTGCAGGCCGAGGGAAATGCCATAACCGATGACGCCCACACCGAACACCCGGCCGAAGTCCCTGCCGGAGATCTTGACCGGCCCGCGGGCGCGCAGCACCAGGTAAAGCGTTAATCCGCCGAGCAGCAGGCGTGTTGTGATCAACGCAAACGGCGGGATGATATCCAGGACCACCTTGCTTACAACATACATGGCGCCCCAGATGCCGGCCGCTGCAAGTCCGCTGAGAATGCCGAGGGTAGGCTTGCTCATGGTTACCCGATTATACAAGTGCGACTCCCGCCGCGACGATTCGCGTTTGCCTGCGTATATACTTGCGAATAACTGAAAAGGAAGAGAGGCAATCGATGACTGCACAGCGACAACCCCTGAGGCGCTCGCGCAACGACCGCTGGCTGGCGGGCGTATGCGGCGGCCTGGCCGAATTCTTCGGGATCAGCTCATTTTGGTTCCGGCTCGGATTCTTCATTTTGCTAATTCCTGGCGGACTGCCCGGCCTGGTGCCTTACATCATCATGTGGATCATCATACCCAGCGAGTGAATCGTTCAGCGCACGCCGCGATCCAAGGAGCCGCACGCATCGTCGCGGCTCCTTCGCGTTTGGCGCGCTGAGCAGCTCGGGCCGCTCACAGGGCGGTTGGTATAATCTCCTGAACAAGTGGGCATGCGTTCGACTCGGAGGCCATATGCAATCGCACATCCTGCACAAGCTCGGCGTCGTCGCGCTGGCACTGATTGTGATGCTTGCCTGCAACCTTGCGCCCGCGAGTCCGGCGCTGGACACGGCAGCCACGATGGTGGTCCAGACTCTCTCCGTGCTCCAGACGGCGGCCGCGGCCACGAGCACCGCTGCAGCTGCGGC
>DATDCZ010000117.1:0-6092 GCA_036524055.1 Anaerolineales bacterium
CCGTATCTCGGCGCCGGCCGCTGGATGATGCTCGGGGTAGCTGCACTTGCCCCCGTTGCCGTCCGTGCGCATCCGCGCGTTTCCATTGCTTGTATTCTGACCATGTTCCTGCTGCTCACCGGCATGCTGATACCCGTGCCCGTTGCGGGGATAGGCAGCCTATTGGATCGGCCATTGGTTGAGATGTGGCTCTATATGCCGCTGGCAGTCTTGGGTGCCGTCGGCGTGGGGGGGCTCATGGACTCACTTCCACCCGTCCACTCCATCTACAGGTACGCGGCAGCGATGGGTCTGAGCCTGGCTATCCTGGCAAATGCACTCGGCAACTACAGCTTTCATCCCTCCGCCTGCTGCGTGATCGTCGGAGGCGACGACATGGTGGCCCTTCGCTGGCTTGGCAGAGATGCCCCTGCGGACTCGGTAGTTGGCATCGCCTTGGCGCCTCTTCGCCTCGTAGATGCGGATACGTCGTTGCTTGAGGCGCCCTCAGATGCCGGCGCCTGGGTGCAGCCCCTTACCGGCCTGCGAGCGCGCGAAGTGCCCTATCAGATTGATTTTGCCGACAGCATGACATGGGCCTCCTTATGCGCGACAGGCACGCAGTTCATTTACGTCGGAGCATTGCCGCAGAGTTTCGATAGGCACCTGTTGGCGAGCAGGCCGGACTTCTATCGACCGCGATTGCTGTTGCCCTCGGCCGCGATCTATGAGCTGGCGGGCTGCACCAGCTAATGCGCGGATCAATTAAGCGGGGTCGGCGTTGCCCTGAGATGGCGGGAAGCCGCGCAGGGTCATCAGGAGATTGCGCCCGGACCGGAGAACGAACACGGGCTCCGGCTGGACCTGCACGCCCGGCGCCAACTCCAGCGCGAAGCGCTGGATCACATGGGCGATCACCAGGGTGGCTTCCATGGTGCCGAAATTATTGCCAATGCACTGGCGCGGACCGGCGCCGAAGGGAATGAACGCGAACCGGTGTCTGCCCCTGGAATTCACCGGCGCAAATCGATCGGGATCGAAATCCTCGGGATGCTCCCAGAATGCAGGGTGGCGGTGCAGTGTGTAAAGGCATATTGCGACCGTGGTTCCCGCCGGCACATGGTATCCACCGATCTCGTCGTCGCCAAGCGCGCGCCTGCCCAATATCCACGCCGGAGGGAACAGTCGCATGGACTCGTTAAGCACCTGCCCCGTATACTGCAAATGATCAAGGTCGGCGTAGGCCGGCGCCCGGCCGCCAAGAACGCGTCGAGCCTCCGCCGCCAGTTGCCGAACGGCAGCCGGGCTCTGTGACAGCAGGTACCACGTCCAAGTGAGCGCGCTGGCGGTGGTCTCGTATCCTGCCAGCATTAGCGTCATCACCTGATTCCGGATCTCCTCATCGCGCATTGGGGCATCGGATTCTGGGTCCCTGGCGAGGATCATTGAACTGAGTAGATCGCCGCGGTCTTCGAAATTACTGCGTCTCTGCCGGATGATGCGGTCGACGACGCGAAAGAGCTTTTCCACCGCCTCGCCCACCCGCGGGTCGCTGGGTTTCTCGAGCAGGGCAACTGCTCCGTTGACGGTTTCACCGATCTCACGCACGTCCTCACCCAGGACGACGCCAAACAGTGCCCGCGTCGTCACAGTCAGCGTAAGGTCGGCCATTTCCGCGGCGATGTCCACGGTCCCATCCCGTTCTTGTACACGGCGCCAGCGGTCCAACATCCGCGCGGTCTCCTCTGCGATCAATTGGTCGAGTGGAGCCAGGCGCGTGCGGTGGAAGGCAGGCTGCATCATTCGGCGCTGCTTGCGCCACACGTCTCCCTCTGAGGTCAGCAGCCCTTCGGCCACTACCCGATTGAAGGTTTGATTTGTATGGGTTTCCTTGCTGTAGTTGCGGTTGTTGTCAACCAGCACATGACGCACGTAGTCTGGATGATTGACGAGATATGCCGTTTCGGGTGCCGTGCGGTAGCAGACGATATCGCCGAACTCCGCGGTGATGGCCTGGAAGTAGCTCAGTGGGTCGCGCACCAATCGACGCAGGTTGCGCCCGGTCGCGATGGGCGGATGCTTCCGTTCGGGCGATGCCAGATCCCGGCTTGACAACGAGCTGCTCTCAGTCATGGGACGCGCGTTCAGATCCTCTCTCACCGCCCGCAGGCAGTCTGCCAAGTATACGAAACCCGGGAGAAAAATCAAGTTGAATACGGGGGCCCGAAGGTAGAATCCTTGGGATGTCTCCGCAAGTTGTCTTGGTAACTGGAATCCTGCGCCGGGGCTACGGTGTGTCCTCTGGGCCGTCGCCTGACTACCCCTATGGCGCGCTGGAACGCCAAATTCCCATCTTTAAGGAAAGAGGTCTCGATCTGAGCCGTCTCTACCGGGGCACCTTGAACGTCGATATCGCGCCGTGTACTTTCAAATTGATCAATCCCGAATACACAATCCGTGAAGTGCGCTGGACTGATCTGCACCCCCCTGAGACCTTCTCTTTCTCGCGTTGCCACGTGAAGCATGCGGACAGGCAATACGCAGGCTGGATCTACTATCCGCACCCCGAAACCAAACTCCGGAACTTCCAGAGCCCCTCATTGCTGGAGATCATCGCTCACTACATTCCGGGACTCGGGGCGGGAGTACAACTCGAGATACGGGTCAATTCTGAACAGGTGGAGATACAGCGCCCGCCATGAACGTGAGAGACGTATAATGAAACCGTTTCGCCTGGGAGGGCAAGATGCGGGTTCTGTTGATCTATCCGGAATTCCCGGACACGTTCTGGAGTTTCAAACACGCGCTCGCTTTCGTGCGTAAGCGCGCCTCACTGCCTCCGCTCGGGCTTCTGACGGTTGCGGCCCTCATGCCCACCGGCTGGGAGAAGCGCCTTGTGGATATGAACGTCCAGAAGTTGACGCAGCTGGATCTCGAATGGGCCGATATGGCCTTCGTGAGCGCCATGACGGTTCAGCGCGAATCCGCCAAGGAAGTCATCGCTCGCTGCAAGTCCGCTGGGGTGAGAGTCGTTGCTGGCGGACCCCTCTTCATTACTGAGCACGAGGATTTCCCCCTGGTGGACCACTTCGTTCTGAACGAGGCTGAGCTCACCCTGCCTGAGTTCCTGATGGATCAAGCGCGGGGGATTCCGCGGCGGGTGTATGAGACGGCCGACTACGCAGAAATGCAGCGAAGTCCGGCGCCCCTCTGGAATCTGATCGACCTCCGGCATTACGCCACGATGGCCATCCAGTTCTCGCGCGGTTGCCCGTATAACTGCGATTTCTGCAACGTGACCGTCATGCTCGGACACCGTCCCAGATTGAAGACAGCTGACCAGATCGTGCGCGAGCTGGATGCCCTGTATCAGCTCGGCTGGCGGGAAAGCGTGTTCTTCGTAGATGACAATCTGATCGGCAATAAGCGGGTCTTGAAGGAAAGCCTGCTTCCAGCCCTTATTCGATGGCGCAAGGGCAAGACCGGGATGACCTTCCACACCGAAGCCTCCATAAACCTCGCCGATGACGAGGAGCTCATGCGCCTGATGGCAGAGGCCGGTTTCAATATGGTCTTCATAGGCATCGAGACGCCGAGCGAAGAAAGTCTTGCCGAGTGCGGCAAGAAACATAACAAGAACCGTGATCTGGTGGAAGACATCAAGCGCATACAACGCCACGGCATGCAGGTGCAGGGCGGCTTCATTATTGGCTTTGATAGCGACACCCCTTCGATCTTTCGCCGTCAGATCGAGCTCATCCAGAAGAGCGGAGTAGTCACAGCCATGGTGGGTCTCTTGCAGGCGCCGCTCGGCACGCGCCTCTACCAGCGCCTGGCCGAGGAAGGCCGCCTGTTGCGTCCGTTCTCCGGCGATAATGTCGATGGCATGACCAACATCATTCCTCGAATGCCGCTGGACGTGTTGCAGAAGGGTTATCGCCAGGTGATGCAGTCGCTCTATGCTCCGGCAAACTACTATGCCCGCGTTCGGACTTTTCTGCGGGAATTCAAAGTTCCCAAAGTCGACGTGCCTCTCGATTTCGAACACGTCCTTGCCCTCTTCCGCTCGATCCTCAGGCTCGGAATTCTGGGCAAGGCACGCCTGGAGTACTGGCGCTTCTTCTTCTGGGCGCTTTTCCGCAAGCCTCGACTCTTCCCGCTCGCGATAACTTTCACCATCTACGGTTTCCACTTCCAGCAAGTGATGGACCTCCACGTCCATTAGGGGATTCCGCACGCGATGCCCGCCCCACCAAGCGGCGGGCTTTCTATTGATTCCGGTATAATCCCGCCCGACCAACGAGGAGTAGGGCGGGTGAATTCACCGTTCATGAACTCATGACAACTTCGCAGACGGTATCCAGCGCGCGGCCATCACGGCTCGCGGCGCTCTTCAGCGTGGAGCCTGGCGAAGGGCGGCCCGTCGCGTCGATGGCGGGTCTGAATTTCTCGGTTTCGGCCGCGTTTGTGCTTGTGCAAACGTCGGCTTTCGCCCTTTTTATTGAGACCTTCAGTGCGCACGCGCTGCCGTATGCCTACTTCTCAGTGGCGATCCTTTCTTCACTGATCGCCTATGCCTTCCTGCAGCTCTCGCGGCGCGTGTCGTTCGTCAGCGGCCTCTACATCAACCTTGCGTTCCTGACGGGCGTTTGCATCGTGTTCTGGGTCGGATTGCGTACATCGGCCGCACGCTGGTTCATATTCCTGCTTCCCTTCTGGTTTCAGACGCTCGTCATCCTCGCGAATCTCGTTGTGTGGCACCTCGCGAGCCACCTGTTTCATGTGCGCCAGGCAAAAAGGGTCTTTGGCCTGATCGTTGCTGGCAACTGGGTTGCCAACATCATCGGCGGAGTCCTGGTTGGCTCCATCCTGGGTTTGATTCCCGCCGCCGATCTGTATCTCCTGGCTGCCATCGCCATAGCCTTGAGTGCCGTGGTGCTGCGCGCCATCCTTGCGCGGCATTTCCAACAAGCGCCGCCCGCGGTGCCCGTGGCGGCACCAGGCAGCGGGAAGCGGGCGGGCTTTACATCTGTCCTGAAGCATCGATATGCCCGCCTGATCTTCATCTACACCGTGCTGTGGTGGCTTGAACTCTTTGTGCTTGAGAATGTCTTCTTCCACCAGGTCGAGTCGCAGTTTGAGTCCAGCGGGTCGTTGGCGACCTTTCTCGGCCGCCAGCTCGCCGTCATGGGCGTGATTGCCCTCTTCACAACATCCTTTCTCACCAGTCGCGTCGCGCGTCGCTATGGGCTACGAAATGGACTGCTGGTTATGCCCGTGCTTGTGGGCGTCACGGTAATGCTCCTGGTCGTTGGTGGCACCCTGGGATGGGGCACTGACTTTCTTTTCTGGATGGCCACGATCGCCCGCACGCTGAATATTGCCCTCGGATTCTCCATCTCTCAGGCCATGGGCACTCTGCTCTTCCAGCCATTGCTCGGCAGTCTGCGCAGCGCTGCCCAGACTGTCGCCGAGGGCATCATGCAACCCCTGGCTATCGGTCTGGCCGGTGTGGTCTTGCTCATCTTCAACACCACTCTCAATCTTGACGCCGTTGGGCTGTCGCTCATCTTCCTGGTCGTCGCTGTGCCGTGGTTGTGGAGCATCCTGCAGCTCGCGCGTCGATACCCGCTTGCGATGGGCGAGGCATTGAGAAGAAGGTCGCTGGGTGATTCTACGGTGCCGCTCTTCGACGCCTCCAGTATTGCACTGTTGCGCCGCCATCTCCGCGATAGCCGCCCCGGCTCCGCACTCTATGCAATGAATCAACTCGAGCAGCTTGCCCCGCAGGAATGGGCCCGAATCCTGCTGGAAGAGCTGCCACAGCTGCTGGCTCACCCGTCGGCCGATGTCCGGGTCGAGTCGTTGAGGCGCGTCCTGATGCTGCGGGTGACTGAGGCGCTGCCCATTCTCCTTGGTCGGCTCGAGTATGAGCAAGTAGCGGATGTGCGCTCGATGCTTATCAGGGTACTCGCGACCTTTGGGAATTCGCGGTCAGCTGCCGAGGTGCGCAAGGCGCTCAATGCCTCTGAGCGCGTTGTGCGGCAAGGCGCCATTCTTGGGGTGCTCTCCGGCAACGGCAGCCCGGACGCGGCGCTCGCGCTTGAGTCGCT
>DATDCZ010000118.1:0-1688 GCA_036524055.1 Anaerolineales bacterium
GCCTGGTTCCCATATTGGCCCCCGTTCACCAGTTCGATGGCGTCCTCGACGCTGCCCACGTGCTGCAGGCCGAGGACCGGGCCAAAGATCTCCGTCCGGGCGACTTCGGAGTTGCGCGGCACACCCGCCAGGATCGTGGGCTTCACAAAGCTGCCCCCTTCGTAGCCTTTGATGACGGCGCCGCGGCCGTCCACTGCCACATTCGCCCCCTCCCCAGCGCCGAGGCCAATGAGGTGTTCGATGCGCTGCTTATTGGCAGCGTTGATGACCGGTCCCATCTCCACGCCCTTGTTCAGGCCATAGCCGACGACCCGCGAGGCAGCCGCGTCACAGATCATCTCCATGAAGACGTCGCGCGCCTCAGCCACCGTTACTGCGAGTGAGACCGCCAGGCAGCGTTGACCTGCACAGCCAAAGGCTGAATCCGCCACGATCTTTGTAGCCATCTCCATGTCTGCATCCGGCAGGATGACCACGGGATTCTTCGCGCCACCCTGGGCCTGGACGCGCTTGCCATTGGCGGAGGCGCGTGCATAGATGTACCTGGCCGTCGCACTTGCACCCACGAAAGTAATGGCCCGGATGGCCGGATGATCCAGGATGCCATCGACAGCGGCCTTGCCGCCATTCACCAGGTTGACCACACCTTTCGGGAAGCCCGCCTTTTCGAGAAGCTGGAAGATCCGCTGCATCGTGAGAGGCACCTTCTCGGAAGGTTTCACGATGACGGTGTTCCCGCACGCCACAGCGTACGGCAGATACCAGAATGGAATCATGCCGGGGAAATTGAAGGGGGCGATGCTGGCGCACACTCCCACGGGCTGGCGAAGCATGATTTCGTCAATGCCCGGCGCGATATCCTCAACAACTTCGCCTTTGGCCATCATCGGCATGCCGCAGGCGACTTCCACGTTCTCGATCGCCCTGACCATCTCGGCTTTGGCCTCATCGACGGTCTTGCCTGCTTCCATGGTGATGGTCGTCGCGATTCCATCCAGATCCTGCAACAGCAGATCCCGCAACTTGAAGAGATACTGAACGCGCTCCTGCACCGGAATCTGCCGCCAGGCGGGCAATGCACGCGACGCGGCCTCGGCAGCTGCCCCGATCTCACTGGCGCCGCAGAGCGGCGTCCGCGTCAGGAGTTCCCCAGTCGCCGGATTGAGCACATCCAGGCTCTCCGTGGTGGCCGGCTTGGTCCAGGCTCCGTCGATGAAGTTCAAGACATCCATGCTGCTCCACCCATCAGGAGACGTGCCCCTCAGGGCAGTAGCTCCGCGATGCCCTCGTCAAGCAAAGTGAGTCCTGATTCGAGCTCCTTCTCTGAGATGATGAGAGGCGGCACGATGAATAGAACATTCTTGAAATTGAACACGTAAACACCCCGCTCGAGCAGGAAACTCTTAAGCCTCGTCAGGTCAGCTGGCGCCTTGGTCGCCCTGTCTGTGACGAACTCCAGCGCAGCGAAGAGGGCCATGTAGCGCACATCACCGACGCTGCGGTGCCGGACTTTGAGTTCTTCGAGCCTGCGACCCAGGTAGGTTCCGACCCGCCTGGAATTCTCGAATATCCCGTCGGACTCGTAGGTCTCGATCGTGGCAAGGGCAGCCGCGCAGGCGAGGGCATGCCCACTGTAGGTCAGACCCGCGTACAGGTACTTATCGTCGAAAAATCTGGCGATCTTCTCG
>DATDCZ010000119.1:0-3228 GCA_036524055.1 Anaerolineales bacterium
TCAGTTTCAAACCCAGGACTTCCAGCGTCATGCTCGCCGGAAACGCTTCGTTTCCTGTGATTGATTTCTCCTCGATGGCCTTGGTCACAGCCCGTTCGATCTCGCGCTGCGAGCTGATCCCCACAACCTTAAGGAACTTGCGGATGCTGAGGTTGAACGCTTCTTCATTCATCGGGGCTCCTGTCTTTGCTCTTGTGCCAACACGACCTTTCGGGATTCCCGCCGTTTGCCGCAGACGCTGGCGGCGGGGCCATACCATGCTAGAACACGCGCACCATTGCCAACACCAATAGCGCCTGTGCCAGGCCGGCCAGTGCTCCGATGCCTGCGTGCGCGAGTGGATGTTGTTTCTGCCGGGAATCTGAAATCAGCCCCGCAGCAAGGAACATCAAGGCGATCGGGGCATACAAAAGCCCCACCGTCCATGCGGCCAGGAGCGAAAAAGCCGCGAAGATGCCGCCCGCTGCCCAGGCGATCGCGGCTCTGAACCTCCGCTCGCTGATGTACGCTGCAGCTACGAGCACGCCTACCGCCATGAGCTCAACGAAATACAACGCCGGAAAGGGCCACATCGGCTGCTGGATGGACAGTACGCGCCATACGAGCGCCGTCAGCACAACCGACGCGCCCGCGCCTGCCAGAGCAGCAACGCGTTCCAGGGGATCAGGGGCCGCCACAGGGCACTCCTCGCCTCGCAAGTCTCCGCTGATTCTATCGCAGCCCCGCCGAGTACGGCCTCCTGGGTATGGCAACTTCCACGTAGCCGAACGAGTAGTTGCCAAATCTACTCGATGGTCTTATAGTGATGCACCGGTTTGGCGGTTCTCGTAGCGCCGTCCCGGCGGAGACGAACAGCGAATGCATGGCGGTATGTGGTTCCAATTCATGACTGCGGATGAGAAGAAGCCGCAGGTCACGCGGCAGCTCTTGTTGCGCGTGCTCCGTTACGCGCGGCCCTATTGGGGACATTTGGCTGGCATGCTGGCCGCCATCCTGGTGAGCACAGGCCTCTCGCTGGCCTCGCCGCTCATTTTCCGCACGCTCATCGATCAGATCCTGCCTGCCAAGGATCTCAATCGCCTGATCTTGTATGCCGGCCTGCTGGTGCTCATTCCCATTCTGACCAGCGCCATCGCTGTTGTGCAGCGCCGCCTCAACGCTGCCGTTGGCGAGGGCGTCATCTACGACCTGCGCTCCGCGCTGTTCGCCCGCCTGCAGCACATGTCGCTTCGGTTCTTCACCAATACCCGCGTCGGCGAGCTGATGAGCCGGCTCAACAACGACGTGGTCGGCGCGCAGAACGCCATCAGCAACACCATCACCAACATCATCACGAACCTGATACAGACCATCGCCATCCTGGCGGTCATGCTCACGCTGGAATGGCGGCTCACGCTTGTCGGCCTTGTGGTCATGCCTTTCCTGGCTCTGGTGGCCCGCAACCTGGGCGCCCGGCTGCGCGTGGTGGCCCGGCAGTCCATGGACCTGAACGCCCAGATGAACGCGCACATGAACGAGACATTGAACATTGGCGGGGCGCTCCTGGTCAAGCTCTTCGGGCGCGAGGCAGCCGAGGAACGTCGTTTCCGCTCGCGCGCCGCAGGCGTACGCGATATTGGCGTCCGCCGCGCCGTGCTCGGCACTTCGCTGTTTGCCATCCTGGGAATCATCGGGGCCATCGGAACGGCCCTGGCGTATGGCCTCGGCGGCTACCTCGTCATTCAGGGTGCCTTTACCATCGGCACCATCGTGGCCTTCGGTTCCTACATCGGTTCCCTTTATGATTCTCTGCAGGGATTGGTGGGAGCGCCGGTGGAGTTCAGCACATCGATGGTCTCGTTCGAGCGCGTGTTTGAGGTCATTGATCTGCCCCAGGACATCGTTGAGAAGCCGCAGGCTCACTCACTTCACGATGTACGCGGCAAGCTGGAGTTCGACCGCGTGAACTTCAGGTATACCGTCGACGAAGGCAAACTCCTGAGCGATGTCAAGCGCTGGGGGCGCATGGAGAATGTCACTGCCGTGCTTTCCCTGGCAGACAAGGCGCCTGAGTCGAGGCCGCCTGCCGACGGCGCACTTGAGCAACCCGAAGGCTCATCTCAGGCCAGGGATGAGGCGTTGGATGACGTCTCCTTCGTGGCGCAGCCCGGGCAGCTGGTGGCCCTGGTGGGTCCGTCCGGCGCCGGAAAGACGACCCTCACCTATCTGATACCGCGTTTGTATGATCCCACCGGGGGCGTGATCCGCATTGACGGGTACGACCTGCGCGACCTGAAGCTTGAATCGTTGGCTGCAGCCATCGGCATGGTCACGCAGGAAACCTACCTGTTCCACGACACCATCTCGACCAATCTCACATTTGCCCGTGCGGATGCGACGCAGGCCGAGATCGAGGCCGCTGCCCAGGCTGCCAACATCCACTCCTTCATAATGGACCTGCCGGAGCGCTACAACACGATCGTCGGCGAACGCGGCTATCGCCTCAGCGGTGGGGAGAAGCAGCGTATCGCCCTGGCTCGCGTCATCCTGAAGGACCCGAAGATCCTGATCCTCGACGAGGCCACCAGCTCACTTGACAGTGAATCTGAGTCGCTGATTCAAGAGGCGCTCAAACGCGTGATGAAGGGGCGTACCAGCATCGTCATCGCGCACCGTCTTTCGACCATCCTGGCCGCCGACCTGATCCTGGTCATGGACCGCGGTCGCATCCTCGAGCGAGGCACGCACTCGGAGCTGCTGGCGATGGGTGGCCTGTACAGCCAGCTGTATGAGACTCAGTTCAATCGCCTCAACCTTGGGTTGAACGAACCCGCCTCTTGACAAACTAGAACATAAGTTCTATAATACACGGGCCCACACGTATGTGCTCATGGCCCTTTCTGCTCTCCTGCCCTCGCGCCACGCCAAGAATCACCTGTATCCCCGAATTGTTTCTAATTGCTTCGCGCGCAAGAAACAATTCCCTGCCTCGAACCTTAACATAGGGCCCTAGGGCCCCACCACCAGATTCTTCAGTCCGTCGAGGGCGGTCGTCACTACATCCGGCGCGACCAGTAGCAATATGGCCACTCCAGAGATGACGCCGCCCAGCAGGAAAACACCCGCGCCTGCGAGCCGGTCAAGGAAATAGGGAAATCCGCCCAACTTCCCCGGATCAATTCCTCCACTCCCCGCCAGGGCCCGCACCAGCCCGTTGAGCAGCGTCAGCAAACCTACAATGGCGGCCAT
>DATDCZ010000120.1:0-6683 GCA_036524055.1 Anaerolineales bacterium
CAAGTAGGCGAACATCTCCATCTGTGAAGGCGTGCTCACGTTCCATGTCGCCGATCCACAGCAAGCCGCTTGGCTTGCCAAGGGTCACGAGAGGAACCCAAACAGCTGATTTTTCCATCTCGCCAGCCAGGACGAGGGCGCCGACCTCTTGCGCGCGTTGGGCCATGTTCTCGTTGATGAGAATGGGCTGCGCAGTCCGGAAGATCTCGCCCGTAAAGCCGCCACCTTCCACTTTGTGGTGCGGCACTTGGATGCGTTTGCCGCGTTCATAGGCATACGGTGTCGCGAGGATGTCGGAGCGCGAATCGTAGATAGCGAGAGCGACATCGGCTCGGTCGAAGATCTGACGAAGTTTGTCACCCACCAGCTCGTATATGCTCTGGAGATCCAGCTGGCTGGCCAAGCCCTGCTGGATGCTTTCGATGACGGCCAGTCGGGCAGCGAGATGCTGCGCATCGGTCTCAGGCACAACGGCCGCGGGCAGCGACCGCCGCGGCGCCTTTTTTTGCGAGGCGCTGCGCCTGGATGAGGTGCTGGGTTTCTTCTTTGTACCCGGGGAACTGGATCTTTTCTTCATGCCGGCCTCAGACAACCACGTGTTCACGCACTGCACGCATCACCGATGAATGTGTTTGCGGATTGTACTCGTAATTGAAACTAGGCAACCACATTAGCCGGACGTGAGCGCCTTCCTAAGTATCCGCGGGGGTGACCAGCGTGCCTGCGGGGGCGCATAACGCACCTGTGTGCTCATCGTAAACCCAAATGGGCAGAGACATCTGCCCCCAGCCGTGGACCGGCCGCCAGTATGCCATGCCGGCAGGGAAGGCTAACCCTGTGCGGATCGAGAATCTGGTGGGCAGCACGACAATGGCGCGTCGCGGCAATTCAGCATTCAGCGCGGACTCCCGCATTGCGCCCCGTTTGGTTTTTGCCGGCCCGGCTCAATCTGTATCAGTAGGAGGAATACCATGCTACCGATTGGTGATGATGATCGCTTTCGCAGAACCACTCCGGTTGTCACCTACATCCTGATCGCATTGAACATCGCGTTCTTCCTGGTAGAGCTGAGCAGTGGAGATGCATTCGTGGAGAAGTGGGCTTTCATCCCGAGCCAGTTCATGGCCAATCCGGGAAGAGAGTTCCTGACGCTTTTCACCTCCATGTTCATGCATGCAGGCTGGCTGCACCTCGGAGGCAACATGCTCTACTTGTGGATCTTCGGCGATAACGTCGAGGACCGTTTCGGGCACAGCCGGTTCCTGGTCTTCTATCTGTTGTGCGGCCTGGCAGCGACCGCAGCCCAGCTGGCTTTCACGGCCAACTCAAGTATCCCCAACCTGGGCGCTTCCGGCGCAATCGCGGGTGTGCTGGGCTCCTACCTGTTGCTGTTCCCGCAGAGCACGGTCAGGGTCCTGCAAGGGCAGCAAGTCATACCTGTTTCCGCGCTGCTGGTCATCGGGCTATGGTTCGTGCTGCAGCTCTTCAGCGGGATTGGTTCCATCGTTGCAGCCGCGACCGGTTCGGGTGGCGTGGCCTACATGGCACATATCGGTGGATTCCTGGCCGGGATACTGCTGACGATCCTGTTCACGGGTGCCCGCAGACTGCCCCTGACCGCCTGAGCTGCCGATATAACCGAGACTTCCAGTTTACATAAGGAGAATTCAAAATGACGTACAACGAGCATCAGTCTCAAGAGTCCCTGAACAGCAATGGACATGGCAAGGCGGTCTTCACCGGTGTATTGATCGGAGGCCTTACCGGTGCGCTCACCGCGCTGCTGTTCGCCCCTCAATCCGGCAAAGAGACCCGGATCTTGATCAAGAATAAAGCCACGGAAGTGCGCGACCTGGCCGGCGAAAAGGTCGAAGGCGCTGTCGGGCAGATCCGCACGAAGGCTGACCAGGTGAAGGTTGGCGTGAGCAGCAAAGCTCGCGTACTCAAGGAACAGGGCCGTGATGTGTTGGTCGAACAGCTCGACCGTGTATCCGCGGCCGCCGAGAGCGGCAAGAAGAACCTTCAGGGCAGTCGCGGCTGAGCGGCGCCTGATGGGCGTCTCGCTGCGGGCGGTGATCGCAGACCGCCCGCAGTGAGACGCCGAAGATCGCGGCACTTTGAGAATTCGCGGCATTCCATCGAAAGGAGCACTCCATGCTGGAAACCATCATCATCATCCTGCTCATACTGTGGCTGCTGGGTTTGATCGGGCCGGCCCCTTTTCGTCGAGGCGGGAGCTGGATCCACCTGTTGCTGGTGATCATATTGATACTGATCATCCTTCGACTTACGTAAAAGCCCATGACGCGGCGGATGACCATGATGGAGGCGTCTGCCGGACAGCCTCGGCGGGGCCGTTGCCCTCCCCACGGTATGCCTCACCGGACATCTGTGCAGAAAGGATATGCACATGCTGCGGCTGCTGATCATCGTACTGCTCCTGTTGTGGCTGCTGGGGCTGCTTGGCCCCTCACCTCTTCACCTTGGCGGAAATCTTGTGACCACGGTGATCGTGATCATCGTGGTCCTGATTCTGCTCAGCTGACGCAGCCGCGCAGGCTGTGAGGAGGATGCACGCGGGCCCTGTGCCACGGAAAGGAGTACGCCATGTTGGAGCTGCTGATCATCATTCTGATCGTCCTGTGGCTGCTTGGCCGCTTGTGAAATGGATCGGATGAGAGGAGTTTGAAAATGACGCTTCCATTGAATGACCCCTTGGACGAAAGAATGCAGGAGGCCGTGCGGATCTGCACCGAGTGTCACAACTCTTGTATGCGGACGATCGCTTACTGCATGGACATGGGTGGAATGCACGTGGATGCCCCACACCTCCGGTCGCTGTTGGATTGTGCGGAGGCTTGCGCCTCCAGCGTGCACTTCATGCTGCGCGGTTCGGGACTGCACCCCCAGGTGTGCGGCGTGTGTGCCGATGCCTGCCTGGCATGCGCCATGAGCTGCGAGCAATTCCCCAGTGACGAACGCATGCAGGCCTGTGCCGAGACCTGCCGCCGCTGCGCCGAGTCCTGCCGGGAGATGGCGGGCGTGAGAGTCTAGCGACGAGCTAGTTTGGCTGTAGAATGCGCGGTATGGCCGCAAAGGTCATACCGCGCATTTGCGCCAGAACCAGGAGACTGCCCCATGAATGAAGAGATCGGAGATATCCCCGCCCTCAGCCATGTCATCGTACGCAATATCCAGACCATCCTGCGGCTGCGTCTGAAAGAGGAGCGCGAGCGCGCTGTGCAGGAGAAGCTCGCCGACACTATCACATCTTTCTCGGGACGCATGAGCTTTGTGTATGTCCACGTCCTCTGGTTCGCGGCCTGGATCCTGCTCAACACCGGCCTCGTGGGAGCGCAGCCGTTCGACCCCTTCCCCTATGGCCTGCTCACGATGATCGTTTCACTCGAAGCCATCTTCCTCTCGGCCTTTGTCCTGATCAGCCAGAACCGCATCAGCCACCAGGCAGAATACCGCGCCGACCTCGCCATGCACATCGGCTTGCTGACGGAACATGAGTTGACCCGCGCGCTGCAAATGCTGGACGCCATCCAGGACAAGCTGGGGATCGAGAACGACCAGGACCTTGAGTTGGCTGAGCTTGAAAGGGAGACCAAGCCGGAAGATGTGCTGGCAGAGATCGAGCACCTGCACCGCCGGATGCTCGGTGGGCCGCGCGGCAGGCGAAAGCCTCAGCGAAGATCGGATAAGTTGGGCCGTTCAGGGTAGCAGGCCGCGCCGCTCACCCTGGGCCGCGCTTGCGCGTGTGAAAGTAAGCCGCCTGGTCCCGTGCAGCTCGCGGAAGGAGGCCCCCTCGCTCACCGCGCGCAATACAGCGGCTTCGTCGACCACGCGCGTGCCCGAGATGATGGTTGCCCCATGATCAAAGAGCACGGGTGATAGTGGAGTGCTCGGACCAAGCACCATGACCACCGGCTTGCCTTTGCATAGCCGAAGCAGTCCATCCAAAGTGTGATTTACGAACGCGCTGCCGGTGATGGCGATCACATCGGCTCGCGGCAGCAGATCGGCCGCAGACTCGGCCGGGTATTCGCCCTCTGAGGGGCGAAGCTCGATCACCCACAGCTTCCCAACCGCCGGGCGGAGGCGCTCAATGAAGGGGAAGCGGCCCACGAGCGCGACGCTCTTGCCGGCACCGCGCGCGGCCAGCACATCCGCTGCGTTGATCTCACGGCCTTTTGTCTCATCCACATCCAACAGTGAGTTGATGGCCGCCACGCCAATGCTGGCCTCGAACAGATCGCTTGAGCGGGCCAGTTCTGCCAGGTCGCGGGCAGTCTGTTCGTACAGGCGGTCTACGTCCGGTACTTGCGCGCCTCGGGGGATCCCGTCGGAGGTCAGGCTGGCAGCCATGCCGCAGTGACGACTGCATACGACCGTCCAGTGGAGACCGACGAGCACATTGCGGACCGGGTCCGTGCCAACCGGCAGCGTCGCCAGGACGTTGTCAAGTATCGACATGCAGGCCGGCTCCCTGCACTATCCGACCGGTCCCCTGCTCTTCCTGATCACCTCGATGACCGCCAGGAACACCCCCAGCGCGATGAGGCCGTAGCCGATGACGCGATCCGGGCCGAACAGGATTCCGGCAAGAACAAGCGCGAAGGCGAGGCCGGTCAGCAACGTAAGCTTCTGTGGGCGGCCGCTTTTCAATGTAGCGTACGCCAGCAGTGCGAGGACGAGCAGCGCCGCGCTGGAAATGATGATGTAGGGCAGGGTTGGGTTCATGTGAGCTCCTGTCGCAATATCACCGCTATGTTACTGCCAAACTGCCGGGACTACGCGAGGCAGTGCGGCTTGCTGACACGGCCCGCCTTTTGAAAACAACAGCAGGACGTGGGCCTGGTTCCGGAACGTTTTCTCCAGGCAGAATGCGCCGGTTCCGTCCGGCAGCGGCAGCGGTTCATCCTTTACCTGGAAAAGCACTGCGTCAAAGCCCTTGTTGGCGGCCTCCGAGAGCACCTCCGCGAGGGCGCCGGCCTCGTCTGCGTTCTCATCGGTGAGCAGGATGTCGTAATCCGGATGGTACTCGAACTTTGCGAAGTAGAAACTCAGGTAGTAGCGATAGAACATGGGGCTGAAGAGCACCCGCTCGCCCTCATGATGATCCTTAAGCCACAGCAGCGCCACATCATAAGGGTAGTAATGTTCCGATACGTCGATCTGATAGTTGCCCCAGAAAGGCTGCTTGGTGCCGTCGGGGTTGACCGGGGAGGCGACGGCGTTTTCGGCGATCACCAGCGCCGCAACGACTACGGCCGCGATCCGGCGCCACGCTCCAATGCGGTCGATGGCTGCAACTGCTCCGGTCAGGATCGCCGGAAGCACGAACAGGTTGAACCGGCTGTAGCCGTACAGCCCCGCCGATCCCGCGTCCAGTCCATAGAAAACCGGTACAGCGACGAAGAGGAGCAGCAGGAAGGCGGCCAGGCGGTACTGACGCCTCCACAGGATCAGCACCAGGCCTGCGAGAAACAGCACCAGGAAGAGACCGAACTGCTCCATGAGCGCCTGACCCGTGATGCGGTAGAACGCCGGATCAAGCAGACGTTGTACATCGGCAGAATAGCCCCGCGTGTACGTACGGATGTTGATCAGGTACAGCCGGAACGCAGTATATATGGCATAGGGTGCCAATATGCTGAAGGCCGCCACCGCCTCTGCGCCAAGAGTTCGCCGCAGGGCGCTTGCCCCGTTCTTGAAAGCCGCGCCCGCGCGAATGGCCACTCGACAGATGAGCCAGCAAGCCAGGAAGATGATGACCGTGTCCTTCAGGAAGCCCAGCAGCAGCAGGGCCAGCCATGCAGGCTCCCGCCGCAAGGTGGCGGGTTCGCTGCCCAGCAGTTCCTCTGCACGGAAGCATGCGATGACCATCAAGAACATGGCCGTGACATCGATATACAGCACCGACGAATAGTAGAGCACCAGCGGAATGGTGGCGCACGCCAGCGCCCACAGCAGCCGCCCGAGCGGCTGAATACGCGTGAGCTTCCTGTGTACCGCCCAGGCTGCACCCACGGCTGAGGCCAGTGGCAGGAGGCGATACAGGAATTCGTGGTTCTGGTCCCATACATAGGATGCCAGCATCGGCGGCCCCGAGAACAGCCAATAATTGAGATAGGGCCAACGAATCATCACCGTGGCGCCCACGCCGTCGAAAGGCGCGGCGGCGAGGAAAATGCCAATCGCAGCCACTTCAAGCAGCACTGCCGCGATCGTAAGGACGCGTGAGCGGATCGCAAGGCCCACCAGGATCGCAATGAAGAGCACTTTGAGGATGAGAATCTTCGCCAGCGGAACGCGCGTGATCAGGTCCCGGGTGCGCGTGATGAAGGTGGATTCATCCCCGCGCCATGGGATCACAGCGGTCAGCGCGCGGGCATTCAGCAGCGCTATCAGAACGAACAATACCGCGGCCCAGACCACAGCCCGCGGGACGTCGCGCAGGTCAATGTCACTGGCAGAGAAATACGACCAGGCCGCGCCCACGACGATGATAATGAAGAGTGCCAGCAGCCTGCCGGCAAGTGTCGGCATGAGCGACCAGTACGGGGACAGTACGAAAGCCAGCGTGAAGAACGCCGCCAGAAATGCGATCACAAGCCGCCGCGGGATCGTGACCCGCCCGGGCCCGCTCAGGATGTCGGCGAGCCTGTTCATCA
>DATDCZ010000121.1:0-6324 GCA_036524055.1 Anaerolineales bacterium
CGGCCGGCGCTCCTTGAGCATGCGGACTGCCTGGCGCACCTTGTCCGAAAGCGGATGCGGCGTCGACCCGAAGTTCGAGAATGAGAGGAAAGCCACTCGCGGCTCGATTTCAAGCTGGTGAGCGAAGTCCGCCGCCAGCTCGCCGATCTGCGCCAGGTCCTCGGCCGTCGGCTCGATGTTGACCGTGGCATCTGTGAACAGGTACACGCGGTCTTCGATGATCATCAGGTACACGCCCGCCGCACGGGCGATACCCTTCGTCGTGTGATGGATCTGCAGCGCCGGGCGGATCACATCCGGGTAATCGTACGTCAGCCCGGAGACGAACGCGTCCGCGGCCTTCATCTTCACCATGAGCGGTCCGAACACGTTCGGCTCCCGCACCTTCTTCAGCGCGTCCGGACGCGTGATCCCCTTGCGATTGCGTATGCCGTAGAACTCGTCGGCGTACTTCTCGATGTCCTTGAACTCCGCGGGGTCAACAACTTCCGGCTTGAAATCCAGCGACAGCGACTTCAGCAGGTCATCCACCACCTTGCGACGTCCGATCAACACGGGAATGCCGATCTTCTCGTCCATGATCTGGTACGCCGCGCGGATCACCTTGGGCTCCTCGCCCTCGGCGAATGCGATCCGCTTGGTGCCGCCCGAGGAGCGCGCCTTGTTCATGATGAAGTAGCGCACCTGCGCACCCAGCCCCTGGCGGTAGGAAAGCTGCTGGCGGTACTCGTCCATGTCAATGGTCTTGCGCGCCACACCGGTCTTCATGGCCGTCTCGGCCACAGCCGGCGCCTCCCACAACAGTACGCGCGGGTCCAGCGGCTTGGGGATGATGTAATCGCGCCCGTACTTGATGCTGTCGGCGTCGTAGGCGCGCAGCACTGAATCGGGTACATCCTCTTTCGCCAGCGCAGCCAGCGCCTTGGAAGCCGCGAACTTCATGTCGTCGTTGATGGCCTTCGCCCGCACGTCCAGCGCCCCGCGGAAGATGAACGGGAAGCCCAGCACGTTGTTGATCTGGTTGGGATAGTCCGAGCGGCCGGTCGCGATGATCACATCCTTGCGCGCCTCTTTCGCCAGCTCCGGCATGATCTCAGGATCCGGATTCGCCATCGCAAACACGATTGGATCCTTGGCCATCGTCTTGACCATCTCCGGCTTCAGCACATTCGCCACAGACAGCCCGTAGAACACATCCGCGCCCCGCACGGCGTCCGCCAGTGTGCGCGCATCCGTGTCCACGATGAAGCGCTCCTTGTACTTATTCATGCCCTCCGTGCGGCCCTTGTACACCACGCCCTTCGAGTCCACCAGCATGATGTTTTCGCGCTTCACACCCCAGCGGATGGCCAGTTCGGCGCATGAGATCGCTGAAGCGCCCGCGCCCGAAATGGTGACGCGCACTTCGCTGTGCTTCTTCCCGACGATCGCCAGCGCATTCGCCAGCCCCGCCGACGAGATGATGGCCGTGCCGTGCTGGTCATCGTGGAACACCGGGATGTCCAGCATCTTCTTGAGCTCTTCCTCGATGTAGAAGCACTCCGGCGCCTTGATGTCCTCCAGGTTGATGCCACCGAAGGTCGGCGCGATCGCTGCCGCCACCTGGATGATGACGTCCGGGTCGTGCGAGTTGACCTCGATGTCGAACACGTCCACGTCTGCAAACTTCTTGAAGAGCACCCCCTTGCCTTCCATCACCGGCTTGGAAGCCAGTGCCCCGCGGTCCCCCAGGCCGAGGATTGCCGTCCCGTTGGTGAGCACCGCCACCAGGTTGCCCTTCGAGGTGTACTCGTAGGCCAGCTCCGGGTCCTTCTCGATGTCCAGGACCGGTTCGGCTACGCCGGGCGTGTACGCCAGGCTGAGATCGCGCTGGGTGTCCATCGGCTTTGTCGAGACGACCTCGATCTTGCCCGGCTTGCCCTTCAAGTGATGGTATTCCAGCGCTTCTTCGCGTGTCACTTTAGCCATATGTCCTCCAGAATTTGGTTCTGGCAGCCCACCCCACGCGCCCCCAGGGACTCTGCCTCGGATCGAACGAACGGATTATGACATGCTGCCTGCACGCCTGCCAGTTGCTTTTGTCATGCTTCCGACGTGCTCCCCAGTTATGTTAAACCCGCACCCCCTCGGAAGTTTTGGCGGAGCCGGCCGCCTGAGAGCATCTGGCACCCAAGCTTAAGAATTCGTGTATAATACGGACGAATCCAGACGGATTCGCACTACAATTCGCCGCCTTCTGGGCGGCCTGACCTGCCTACAGAAATCTGGACTGCACGGATCCTGGCTCCAGGAGCTTCAAGTAGTCGCCGTTGATCCAACGGATTAGTGTAAGACAACTGATTCTCGAATTGGACCGCCGACTGGCGTGAGTTTCGCGTATCACGCAACACGTACCTCGTCTCGTCCAAGCTATTAAGAGACCTGGGGCCATTTTCGGCAATCACCCATCTGCACGCAGTCAGGGCCGCCTCGGCAGGCTATCGGCTGCGTGTTTTTCATGGCAACTATCACCGCCATCGAGGTTCAGAAGCGCCACCCGGATCGCGTCAACATCGATCTGGATGGTCAGTTCGCCTTCGGACTTGCGGTAATACTGGCTGCGGGCCTCAAAGTCGGGCATGCGCTCGACCAGGCGCGCATCGAAAGCCTCCAGGCGAAGGACGCCGACGAGATCGCCTACCAGCGCGCTCTACGCCTGGTGAGCTTGCGCGAACGCTCCGAGGCCGAGCTCCGCACCTTCCTGCGCAAGCACAAGACGCCCGACGAGGTCCTCGAGCGGACACTGGCGCGCCTGCGTGAGCATCAGCACGCCGACGACGCACACTTCGCGCAAGCCTGGGTCGAGAACCGCAGCGCCTTCCGTCCGCGCGGCCGCAGGGCACTCGCCTGGGAGCTCCGCCGAAAAGGCGTCTCTACCGAGGTTGCCGAAACGGTCATCGCCAATATCGACGAAACAACCCTTGCCTACCAGGCAGGACTCAAGAAGGCCAGGCAGCTGAGCGCCGCCGACTGGCCCGATTTCCGCACCAAGGTCTCCGCATTTCTCGCCCGGCGCGGGTTCCCCGGAACCGTCATCGCACCCACCGTGTCGCGCTTGTGGTCCGAAGCGCACGCCGGGCAATCCATCGCCTACGAAGAGGACAGCCCATGAATCCTGTTGTCGCACTACTCATTGCCGCCGTCGCCCTGATCATCGGAATCATCGCAGGGTATCTTTTCCACCGCTATCAGAGCGACCGACTGCTCAAGAACCAGCAGGACAAGGCCGAGAACATCCTGCGCGTGGCCAACGAGCAGGCCCGCCTCATCGACGCACAGGCCCGCGAGAATGCCACCAAGATCGTGCAGGCCGCCGAGACCGAGCTGAAGGAGCGCCGCATCGAGCTCAGCAAGGAATCGGACCGGCTCGACAAGCGCCGCACCGAGCTGGACGGCCGCGCCGAGAAGATCGAGCAGCGCGATCAGAACCTGAACAAGCGCCAGAGCCTGGTGGATAAGCGCGCCAACGAAATCGAGAAGCTCTACGAGGACCAGATGAAGCGCCTCGAGCAGATCGGTCAGTTGACGCCGGATGAGGCCAAGAAGGAGCTGATGGCGGCGGTCGAGAAGGAATCCCGCGCCGACATGGCCCGCATCTACCGCCAGATCGAGGGCGAGGCCCGCGAGGAAGGCGAGAAGCGGGCACGCAAGCTCATCGCCGACGCCATCCAGCGCGTCGCCTCCGACCACGTCGCCGAGGTCACCTCCTCGGTGGTGCCGCTGCCCAACGAGGAGATGAAGGGGCGCATCGTGGGCCGCAATGGGCGCAACATCAAGGCCTTCGAGCAGGCTGCCGGAGTGGACGTCATCGTGGACGACACGCCCGAGGCCGTCACCATCTCGTGCTTCGACTCGGTGCGGCGCGAGATCGCCCGCCGCGCCCTCACACGCCTGACGGTCGACGGGCGCATCCATCCCGCGCACATCGAGAAGATCCTCGAGGAGGAAGGCAAGGCGGTCGATCGGATCATCGCTGAGGCCGGCGAACAGGCAGCCTTCGAGGCGGGCATAGCGGGGCTGCATCCCGAGGTGCTGCGCATGATGGGCCGGCTCAAGTTCCGTACGTCATACGGGCAGAACCAACTGGCGCACGCGGTCGAGGTCTCTAAGCTTGCCGGCATCCTGGCTGCGGAGATCGGCGCCAACATCGAGCTCTCCAAGCAGGGTGGCTTCCTGCACGATATCGGCAAGGCCATGGACCACAACCAGGATGGCACGCACGCCAAGCTCGGCGCCGAGTTCTGCAAGCGCTACGGCGTCAACCCGATGGTCGTGAACGCCATCGAGTCGCACCACCATGAGGTGGACCAGCTCAGCATCGAGGCCGTGATCGCCGAAGCCGCCGACGCCATCTCCGGCGCACGCCCCGGCGCACGCCGCGAGGACCTGGAAGCCTACATCAAGCGCATCCGCACGCTCGAGGAGCTCTCGCAGTCCTTCGAGGGCGTCAACCAGGCCTTCGCCATCCAGGCCGGCCGCGAAGTGCGCGTCATCGTCAAGCCCGAGAACATCGACGACCTCGCTTCCGCACGCCTCGCCCGCGACATCGCCAAGAAGATCGAGGAGAGCATGCAGTACCCGGGCCAGATCAAGGTGACGGTTATCCGCGAGACGCGGGCCACGGAATACGCCAAGTAGCTTTCGCCAGCAGTCACAAGCAGACGGGCGGCCCTAATGGCCGCCCGTTCTCTTTTCATGTTGGGCTGGATATGGCCGGGGAGAAACAAGAGGCGGAACAATAGGGACAATCGTGAACAATGGCGGGCGCGGGAGGCGAAAACACCCGTAGGGAGGGCCGCCGCGCGCCCGGCGCCGTCCTTTAGGCCGGATAATCGCGCCGCTGCCCAAACAATGGTGGACAATGGCAGCTCGCGGAGGCTAGGGAACCGCATCTCCCTGCGCCTCACGGCGCCGGGATGAAAAGGGGCGGCCCTACGCGAGCGCCGGGGATGAAACAACGAGGGACAATGACGCCAACGGCCTCAGGCCACCTTCAGTCGATACCCCACGCCGGGCTCGGTGATGACATGACGGGGCTTGGCAGGATGTTGTTCAATCTTGCGGCGTAGGTTGCTGACATTCACGCGCAGAAGGTGGGTCTCTTCTTCGTAGGCAGCACCCCAGACCATCCGCAGCAGCTGGCGATGCGTAACAACCTTGCCTGCGTGCTCTATCAGCGTGCGCAAAATGTCGAACTCTGTTGGCGTGAGGAATGCTACCTTCCCCGCGACTGAGACGATCCGCTGGGCCAGATCGACAGAGAGATCGTCGTGGACATAGATGGAGTCGGCCTCGGGCCGCGGGACACGCCTCTGCGCAACGCGAAGGCGAGCCATCAGTTCCGCCGCACCGAAGGGTTTGGTCAGGTAGTCATCGGCTCCGGCATCCAGCGCCTTGATCTTCTCGGATTCCTGTTCTCTGACGGACACGATGATGATGGGAATCTGCGTCCATTCCCGAAGGCGGCGCGTGACCTCCACGCCGTCGATATCCGGAAGGCCCAGGTCGAGGATGATGACATCAGGCTTTTCCTGGACCACCGTCCGGATGGCGTCATCGCCATTGGCAGCCTCGAGGACCTGATATTGCCCGCTGAGTGAAGCCCGCAGAAAACTGCGAATCGGGCGCTCGTCGTCGACGACCAGGACGCGCGGCAGGTCCCCGGTCATGCTTCCTCCGCGACCGGGAGGGCGATGGTGATGCGAGTGCCTTTGATCTCCCGCGGTTCAGCCCAGATGCGCCCGCCGTGGGCCTCGACGATGCCTTTGCAGATGGCCAGGCCCAGACCGGTCCCGGTGATGCTCTCAGGGCGATGCACCCGGTAGAACTTGTCAAAGACCTTCTCCAAGTCGTCCGAAGGAATGCCGATTCCCCGGTCCAAAACCGATATCCAGACCTCCCCATCTTGTTTGCGTGCTTCCACATCCAGCGGAGAGGCGCCGGGAGAGTATTTCAGTGCATTATCCAAGACGTTGTTAAGTACATGCACCATGAGGACGAAATCAGCCGACACCATTGGCGTGTCTTCGGGGACGTCGACCTTCACATTGCGACCCCGGAGGCGCTCATCCATCTGACCGATGGACGTGCCAATCAGGTCTTCCGCATCGCAGGCCTCGCGCCGGACCTGCAAAGCGCCGCCTTCGAGCCGCGTCATATCCAGCAGGTTTCCGACGAGCCGATTGAGGCGTTCCGCCTCCTCATGAGCGGTCTGGATGAGGCTATGACGTGCAGTCGGATCAAGATGGCCGTCCTCGGCTGCCAGAGCACTTAGCGCGCCGGTTA
>DATDCZ010000122.1:0-7199 GCA_036524055.1 Anaerolineales bacterium
TCGCGGTCCTTACCCTCCTGCTGACATTCCTGCTGGCTACCCTCTGGAGCGTTGGCCGCGCGGTCGCCGCGGCAACGGAGATCATCCTGAGCTATGGACAGGACAGTTCCATCAGCCTGCTGCTGATCAAGACCGTGGATGCATTCCTTATTTCCATCGTGCTCTACATACTTGCCGCGAGTATCTACAGCCTGTTCATCGACGATCCAGGTCTACCCTCCAGGCTGGTGGCGCGCGACCTGTGGGAACTGAAAAGCAAGTTGAGCGGCGTGGTCGTGCTGGTGTTGGCTGTGCGGTTTGCCGAGGTGCTGTTCGAAGGTACCGGCCAGGCGCAGGACATCCTCTGGCTTGGTTTGGCGATCGCGGCGGTGGCCGGAGTGTTGATCGTGTTCATCCGGCTGGCGCCCGAGCATGAATCGGCCTCGGGGCGCAAGGGTTGAGGAACTCCAATGCGTCGCGTTGATCCGCCCGCACCGAAGGTCTCAATTCGGGCTGTCGTCGAAAGCGACCTGCCGATCTTCTACGAGCACCAGAAGGATCCGCTTTCCGTTGCCATGGCGGATTTTCCTTCGCGCGAGCGCGAGGCTCACATGGCGCATTGGGCCAAGATCATGGCCAATCCGTCCGGGACCCTGCGCACCATCCTCTTCAACGGTGTGGTCGCGGGCAACATCGTGAGCTGGGACGGCGCCGAAGGCCGCGAGGTCGGTTACTGGATTGGACGGGAGTTCTGGGGCCGGGGCATTGCATCTCGGGCGCTGGCCCTCTTCCTTGAAGAGATGACCATTCGCCCCTTGTTTGCACATGTCGTCCGGCACAATGTCGCCTCGCGCCGCGTGCTGGAGAAATGTGGCTTCGTTGTCACGGGCGTGGCCGGCGCCCTGCATGAACCGGGAGCGGAGCCCGTCGCCGAGCTCACCCTGCGGCTGGATTAGCAGCCTCTCAAACCGGAAGCACCAATTTGCCCGAACTTCCTGAGCTCGAGGTTGTCCGCGAAGTGCTCCAGCGCCGCGTGATGCGCCGCAGCATCACCCGCGCCAGCCTCATCCCGCCGGGTGGGCCGATCGTCGCGCGCGATCTGACGGGGAACGGTTTCGAGGGCACCCTCTCCGGGACTGCCATCGCTGCCATCAGCCGCCGGGGAAAATTCCTCGTGTTCGACCTGCAGCCCGGGCCGCTTTTCCTTGCCGTCAATCCCAAATTGACGGGCCGGCTCCAGCTCGCCCATCCACCTTCAAAGCGCCTCCCCAGGACCCATCTGGTCTTGAGCCTCGAGGATGGGCAGGAGTTGCGTTATGTCGATCAAAAGCAGATGGGCCAGTTGTACCTGACGCGTGAGCTGGCTGCCGTGCCGGAATACTCCGCTTTGGGCCCCGAGCCGTTCGCGGTCTCCCTGGAGGAATTTCGCACGCGCCTGCGCCCGTTCCGCGGCGAGATCAAAGGCATCCTCACCCGCGGCGAGTTCATCGCCGGCATCGGCAACGCCTATGCCGACGAGATTCTCTGGGCCGCGCGGCTTCATCCATACCGCAAGCGCACGCAGCTCACGCCCGCTGAAGTGGATGCGCTCTATTCAGCCATGCGCGCCACCCTGGCCGCGGCGGTGGAGAAGGTCCGCCTCGAGATGCAGGACGACATCCACCTCAAGCCGCGCGATTTCCTGGCCGTACATATGAAGACCGGCGAGCCGTGCCCGCGCTGCGGCACGCCCATCTCCCTCGTTGGCGCCAACCAGCGCATCACCAACTTCTGCCGTTCGTGCCAGCCCGGAGGGTTGATCAAGGGCATGTAGACCGCCGGCGCCCCGCGATCTGCCCGCATACAAAAAAGGTTCTGCCGCAGGGCAGAACCTTTTGTTGTGAATGCGATGATGTGAGATCAGACGCTCACAAGGCTGCTGTTGATGGTGCTGAATGTGTTGCCAAGGATCGGGCCGAGGATCATCAGGGCCGCGATGACAACAATGGCAACCAAAACAAGGATCAAAGCGTATTCGACCAAACCCTGGCCATGGGCCTTGCGGCCCTTTACGGCGAATAACATGTCAGCTTCTCCTTTCTCGTGGATTTCTCCACTGATATCGGTGGTGCGAGATGAGTCGATTATAAGGTGTCTGTTCAAGCAGTGCCTTACCAGATGTGTTAGGCGGTCTGGTGGATTGCGGGTTGGCACCAAGCGGGCTGCCCCGCCTCCCGTTGCCCTGCTCCGCCAGCCTACCCCCAACAGTGGGTCCGAAGGGCAATTTCGGCGGCATATTTGGGCAATCCCCGCGTATTTGTCCATTCCGCTGGCCGCCGCCGGCAACCGGCCTGTGATCCAGCAACGCGGCCGCGGGTCTGGCTCCACACCAGGCTGCCCCGGCTGTGATCGCTGCGGGCAGCGCCCACCCCTTAGAAGACTCTCAGCACATTGTCACTGGCGTGTAAGAAAGCTTTCCTAGAATCGGCCCGTCTGGAGCAGAGCAGTGGCAGACCTCGCGGCTGGCCACCTTGCTTTGCCCAGGCTCACTTTTCTATGGATGATGAAGGAGCGGGATGAACATGCACTTCAGCCCGCAGGCGAAGGAGTTGGCCGACTTGGGGCCCGCGCCGGAACTGAGCAATACCGTCTGGCTGAACACCAGCACTCCGCTGCGCCTAGCAGACCTGCGCGGTAAGGTGGTGGCTCTCGAGATGTGGACCCTCGGGTGCATCAACTGCCAGCGCGTCATCCCGCATCTTAAGGATCTGGATGCCAGGTATCGAAGCCGCGGCCTGGTTCTGATCGCAAACCACTTTCCTGAGTTCAGCTATGAGGAGAACCTGGATAACCTCAAGCAGGCGGTGAAGCGAGCCGGCATCCAATATGCTGTGGCGCAGGACAACAAGGGCCTCACCTGGAACGCCTATCGCAATACATATTGGCCCACGCTGTACCTGATTGACAAGCGGGGCCGCCTCCGCTATTCTCACATCGGGGAAGGCGCTTACGACGAGATCGAAGGCCATATCCAGGCCTTGCTGGCTGAATCGTATACTTGATTAGAGGTGATCATGCAGAACAAATATCGCTCCGTGCCGGTGCTGTCATCGGAGATCACGCCTGAGTCGCTCTACCGCCGGCGCCGCGACTTCATGAAAGCCGCTGGCTTCATTGGTGGAAGCGCCCTGCTTGCAGCCTGCGCGCCCTCCGTCGCAGGCGGCACGCAGCAGGCTCCTTCGAGCGCCGCCACCTACAATGGCAAGACCGATGAGTTGGGCGATCCGTTGAATACCTATCAGGACATCACCAACTACAACAACTATTACGAGTTCAGCGAAGGCAAGGAAGCGGTCGCGCCCCTCTCCGCCGGCTTCAAGTCCGATCCCTGGAGCGTGGAGGTGACCGGTCTGGTGAGCAAGCCGCGCACCTTCGCCATGGAAGACCTGCTCAAGATGTTCCCGCAGGAGGATCGCATCTACCGCTTGCGCTGCGTGGAAGCGTGGAGCATGGTGATTCCCTGGCGCGGCTTCCCGCTCGCCAGCCTGTTGAAGACCGTGGAACCCACCACCGACGCGAAGTACGTCGCCTTCACCTCGCTGCACGATTCGAAGCAGTTCCCCGGCCAGGCCAGCGGATTCTATCCCTGGCCCTATACGGAGGGGCTGCGCCTTGACGAGGCGATGAACGACCTGGCGCTCATGGTCACCGGTTTGTACGGCGCTCCGCTGCCTCCGCAGGACGGCGCGCCGCTCAGGCTCGTTGTGCCGTGGAAGTATGGCTTCAAGGGCATCAAGGCCATCGTCAAGATCGAGCTCGTGGCCGAACAGCCCGAAACATTCTGGAAGACCATCGCCTCGAATGAATACGGCTTCTATGCCAATGTCAACCCGGACGTGCCGCACCCGCGCTGGCTCCAGAGCTCCGAGCGCCGCATCGGCGAGTTGAGCCGCCGCCCAACGCTGATGTTCAATGGCTATGCCGAACAGGTCGCCAGCCTGTACGCCGGCATGGACCTCTCCAGGAACTACTGATCGCGGCTCGCTGCCGCGGGCAAAGCAAGCCATCTGATCCCCGCACCGCGCCACATACCGGACAACGCCGAGGACTCGCCGTGAACATCGCCGACCGCATTAAGCGCCTGCCCTTCACGCCCCTGCAGATCGCCGTGCACGTGTATGCGCTGGGTGAGCTGGCCTGGATCCTCTTCGAATTCTTCGCCGGCAGGCTGGGTGCCAATCCTCTTCAGGCCATGCAGCAGCGCTCGGGCCGCCTGGCGATCACATTGCTGGTGCTCTCACTGGCCTGCACGCCGCTCAGCAACCTCCTCGGGGCGCGCGAGCTCATCAAGCGCAGCCGTACACTGGGCTTGTACGCCTTCATGGTGGCGTTCCTGCACATACTGATCTTCCTGGATCTGGATAATGGCCTGGCGTGGGACTTCTTCGCGCAGACGATCGCGCAGAAACCGTACATCCTGTTCGGCATGGCGACCTTCATCATGCTGATCCCGCTGGCCGTGACTTCCTTCGATGTGTGGAAAGTGCGCCTGGGCAGGAACTGGAAGCGCCTTCACCAGCTCGTTTATCTCATTGCCCCCGTGGCCGTTCTGCATTACGCCCTCTCAAAGAAGGGCGATATCTTCCGGTTGCAGGGCGATATCGTCCGCCCGCTGATCTACGCGCTGGTCGTCGCGGTGCTGCTCTCGCTCAGGCTGCCGCCCGTCAGGCGATTCATTGCGGCCGGGCGCAACCGCTTGGGCGCGCGCCTCGCTGGCGGCACGCCCGCCGCTTGATTCTTCCCCCCTAGAAGATGCCGCGCAGGAACAACAGCACGCCGATGATCGCCATCGGGATGCCGACGATCGCGCCGACGACTGTCAGGCTTACGATCACGCCCACGACGAGGAACACCAGGCCGATCACCATCGCCAGGAAACGGCCGGTGAGGCCGACGATGGTGGCGATCAGGCGCCAGATCATGGCGAAAGGCCACAAGTACCACGGAATTGGTTCTTTACGAGTCATGTGAGTCACCTCCAATGGTATATACGTAGCATCAGGGCGTTGGTTCCACGCGGCCCTTAAGGTGACTCGCAGTATAATGCCGGACATGCCCGCTAAAAAGACGTTGAATCAACTTTACGATACATCACCGGAGCCTGTGATACAGGAAGAACCAACTCTCACATTCAAGGCTTCGCACTTCTATGCAGTGTTGGTGGTGCTGGCCTTTGGCATCGGGATCCTCATTGGTTACGTGATATGGGGCGGGAAGACCGCTGCGCCGGTCGTTGTGCAGCAGCCCGCAGCCCCTCAAGTCGCTGCGGCCACGCCCACGCTCGAGGTCGTGCAATACAACATCGCTGCAGATGGCTTCCCCAGCATCGGCCCGGCCGACGCGCCCATCACCATCGTTGAGTTCAGCGATTACCAGTGCCCCTACTGCACGCGCTGGCATGAAGAGACGTATAAGCCGTTGATGGATGCCTACCCGGGCAAGATCCGCTTTGTCTATCGCAACTACCCGCTGTCGTTCCATCAGAACGCGATGATGAGCGCCCAGGCGGCCCTGTGTGCCGGCGACCAGCAGCAGTATTGGGCATATCACGACAAGCTCTTTGACGAGAAGGCCCTGGTCAACAACGCCGAAGGCACCACCCTGGACGTCGCCACGTATGTGGGATTCGCCAAGGACCTCGGGTTGGATACGGCCGCATTCGAACAGTGCCTGACGACCGAGAAGTACAAGCAGGCTGTGCAGGATGACGTCAGCTACGCCGGGTCGCTCCCGCCGGAGAACGGGGAGCCTGCGGTCGGCGGCACGCCCACTTTCTTTATCAATGGCGAGCGCCTGGTGGGTGCCTACCCCCTCAGCAGCTTCAAGCAGATCATTGACCGGCAGCTGGCAGCCCTCAATTGAGATGCGCCTGCCTTACTCTTACCTGTACATAGTGGAGGAGCAGCGATGAAGAAATTCGTTGCCATTGCCGGCAATATCGGAGTCGGCAAGTCCACGCTGGTCAGCCTGCTGTGCAAGCGGCTGGATTCACAGCCGTTCTACGAGCCGGTGGCCGAAAACCCCTATCTCGCGGATTTCTACGCCGATATGTCGGCCTGGGCCTTTCACTCGCAGATCTTCTTCCTCACGCGGCGACTGCGCGCCCACTATGAGCTGGCGCAGCAGCCGGCGTCGGTCGTGCAGGACCGCAGCGTGTACGAGGATGCCGAGATCTTCGCGCACAACCTGTATCTGCAGGGTCATCTCCAGGAACGCGATTATGCGACCTACCGCGAGCTGTACGAGACCTCCGTGCAGCTGCTTCCGCCGCCCGACTTGCTGATCTACCTGCGCGCTTCCGTGGACACGCTGCAGCGCCGCATCTCACGCCGCGGTCGCGAATACGAGCGCAAGATCTCTGCCGATTACCTCAGCGGGCTGAACGACCTGTACGAGACCTGGATCTCGAACTTCGTGCTCTGCCCGGTGCTGACGATCCCATCCGATGACCTGGATTACGTCGCCCACTCCGGCCACCTGGACCTGATCGTGGCCAAGGTCGAAGAGAAACTGATCGGCAACGAAGAGGTCGTGTTCGAGGCCGAAGAGGTCGCCCGCGCCGCCCTGGATTGATTCCGGTCGCTCTCCATCTTTGAGCCGCGAGCCCTTGTGATGAGGTCGCTCGAGAAAAAGGATGTGCAGGGTGTGTTAACCCTGCACATCCTTTTTCCCGAATCTTCTCCCCTCCCCTTTAGGGGAGGGGCAGGAGGGTGGGGTCAGCCTTTGCGCCGCCGCGGTACCGCTTCGAGCGGCGACCGCAGGGCCCCGGCTTTACCCGCGAGGAGGCAACCTACCTCATGTCCCCATCGACAATTGAGCACAGAACCTTCGCCATGAGGTTGCTCGGAAAAAGAGATGTGCAGGGCGCAATAACCCTGCACATCTCTTTTTCCGAATTTGCTTTCCCCTCCCCTCTAGGGGAGGGGCAGGGGTGGGGTCACCGGCTTGGCCCCCTGGCTCATCTTCCACTGCTGCACCAGGATCTCAATATGACCCACGTGCACCGCCGTATGCTGATAGGCGTGCAGCAGCGCCCAGGCCACCGTAACCTTCTTTCCATTCACCGGCGACACCTTCCACGCCTCCAGGTCGCGCACCCGCAGCGTCTCGAACACGCGCTCTTCGTACGCGTCCAGGTCGGCGATGCGCTTCTTGAGTGAGGCCGCGTCCATATCCTTCAC
>DATDCZ010000123.1:0-6992 GCA_036524055.1 Anaerolineales bacterium
TGGGACGGGGACCGCATGCGGCCGCCACGGCCGCGAGAGCGAGGGCCGCGGTTAAGGCGCGCGCGATCCGGCGGGCTGTTATTTGCTTATGCAAGTGTTTCACCCTTCTGAGTTGGCCGATCGGTGGTTTCTGGCCCCGCAATCCGCGTTGCCGCTTCTCTGGACGCGGCGGAGCCTCAATCAGTATATCCGAAGCTACAACGAGCAACCGCCGACATGCAACCGGATCTGCGAAGCTAGTCTATGAATTCACGAGGACGAACGCTCCAAGGAACTGGACATCGCCTTTGCCTTTTTCACTTGCGCGATCCGGCGCGATCATCCGGCAGAGAATACGGCGCATCGCCGTAAAGGCGGGGAGGTTACGCCGGGCCCAAGCTCTGCAACGCAGCCCTGGCGCCCGCGGCAAATGGAGCCGCGCGCAGCCCTTCAAATGCCTCCAGCGCTCCCGAGAAGTGGCTGCGGGCCAGCTCGCGGTTTCCCTGCGCACGCGCCAACTCACCCATATCAAACAGGCTGCGGCCGACCTGCCAGGGTGCCGGATACCCCGCAAATATCTCCAACGCTTGTTGGAGGCGCGCTTCGGCCTGTGGATACTCAGCCGCGAGGGTATGGGCCACGCCCCAGGCACGATGGGCGACGGCCATATACAGCTTGTGATCAATGCGCCGCGCGGTCTCTTCGGCTAGCGGAGCATACTTCTGGAGCTCGGCCTGCGCACGCTGCTGCGCAGCCGAGTCTGCCAGCATGACATACAGATCCTCCCTGCCGCCGGGCGCTTCCGGCGGGCATTTCGCGAGCGCTGCCATTACGTGGTTCTGCATCAGGGCGAACTCGCCCTCGGCCATAAGCGGCACACTCAGTCAGTAGTGCTGCACCCGCTCCCATTGTTCCATGGGCCCCGCAAATTCGATCATGATCTCGGCCGCGTCCTGACGCTGCTTGCGAGCCAGATCCAGCTCGCCGCGCAGTGCATGCACGCTCGCAAACAGGGCGATGGAACCACAGGTTGGACCTATGCGTTCGCGAGCATAGCCTCGTCGGAACTCGTTCACTCTTGCACGCTGTTCAAGCACCTCGTCCCAGCGATCCAGCCGCACCAGACACGTGTTTCTCTCAAAGAGCGCAAACATCTCGAGTTCAACGGCTTTCGCTTGCGCAGCGAGTGTTTCCGCTTCCAGAAAGTAGGGGATGGCCTGGGCATACTCTCCCACGCACATCAGCGCGTCGCCGACGTCCATCACGGCGACTGCCCGCCCTTCCGCGTTGCGAAACCGCGACTCGCTGCTGATCGCCATGCGCCGCAATGTGATCTGCACGCGCTCGCGCGCACGTCCGCGATACCAGTACATGTCCGAAAGCTGTCCAAGCGCCGCGGATAGTTCAACCGGCGCGTCCAGTTTCTCAGCCATCTCCGCGGCGTCCCGTGCATATTGTTCGGCCCGATCCCAATCCGGTGGAACGCGGATCATCGTAGCGTCCGCCGAAAGGGTCGTCAACAGGTGGACCCTATCCAGACTCGGCGCCTCAGCTCCGGCAGCTTCCAGCGCCCTTGCAGCAGCAGCCCTGGAGACCGCGGCCACGGCACGGAGCGCCTGGAACTGTTCGGAATCGACACGCGCGTGCAAATGGGTCACGGTCTTAATGATCTTCCCGTGCAGGCGGGCTGCGATCATCGGGTCGGCGCCTTCCACGCTGTGGCACAAAGCTAGGGCTGCCTGGTACAGCGGGATCGCCTTTGTGGCCACCCCCAGCAGAAGTTGAACGTCCGCCAATTGCTCGGTCGCTTTCGCCAATCGCGGCGCCGGCTGAATGCTGCCGGCTGCCCGCGCCCACTCCAGGGCCGCCCGTAGATTCTCGTATTCCTCTCCCAACTGATCCAGCCATACCAATGGCTCCGCGCCATGCAACTGCGCTTCGGCCTGCTCGGAAAAACCGAGGAAGAATTCCAGGTGGCGCGCCCGCAACCGGGCTTCCTCACCCGATGTCGAGAGCTGCTCGCGCGCGAACTCGCGAATGGTCTCCAACATGCGATAGCGGGACTGCCCAGCGCGCTCGTCGGCGATGATCAACGACTTGTCCACCAAGCGCAGCAGCAGGTCCAGCACCTCAGGTTCCTGGATGGCGCCGGTGGTGTGTGCCGATGGATCGTCTCCCGCGCAGACGGCCTCCGCGGCTTCCAGCGTCCAATCGCCGATGAAAACGCCCAGCCGCCGCAACAGGCTGCGCTCAGACTCGGACAGCAGGTCGTAGCTCCATTCGATCATCGCGCGCAGAGTTTGGTGACGAGGGATCGCCGTGCGGCTGCCGCCGGTGAGGAGTCTAAAGCGATCGTCGAGGCGTGAGGCGATCTGCTCCGCGGACAGCCCTTTCACACGTGCCGCCGCTAACTCGATCGCCAGCGGGATCCCATCTAAGCGTGAACAGACCTGGGCCACGGCGGGGGCGTTGCTGTTCGTAACTACGAAGTCCGACTTAACGGCCGTGGCGCGGTCAATGAACAGCCGTACCGAGTCGAACTGCGACAGCGCTTCGAGAGAAGGCAGGTGAAGTGGATCGGGGAGCGCCAGCGACGGGACACGATAGTCAACTTCTCCCGCAATGCCAAGCGCTTCGCGGCTGCTGACCAAGATCTTCACGTTTGGGCATGCGCGCAAAAGCGCATCGGCCAGCCTGGCACAGGCGTCCACCAGGTGCTCGCAGTTATCCAGGAGCAGGAGAATGCTTTTTGTGCCCAGATGGTCTTCCAGCGCCGCCATCAGCGGGCGTGCCTGATCCTCTCGGACTCCCAGCGCGTTTGCCACCGCCGGCAAGACAAGCTCAGGATCTGTCACCGAGGACAGTTCGACCAGCCAAACACCATCCACAAAGACGTCCAGCAGTTCCGCGCCGATCTGAAGCGAATGCCGCGTCTTGCCGACACCGCCAGAACCCGTCAGGGTTACAAGGCGATGATGTTCCACCAGCTTCAGGATCTCAGCAATTTCCTTCTCGCGGCCGATGAAACTGGTCAGTTCAATGGGGAGGTTGTTTGGAATTCCATCGAGCGTCTGCAGGGCGGGAAAGTCCTGCGCCAAAGCGGGGGCCACTGCCTGCCAGAGATGTTCTGGATTCAGCAGACCTTTCAGGCGATGTTCCTTCATATCGCGCAGGGTCACGTCCGGGGCCAGTTCTTCGCGGGCCAGGTCTGCGCTTGCGTTGGAAAGCAGGATCTGTTCCCCGTAGGCCGTGGACATTACGCGCTGGGTGCGTGCCAGGGCCGAATATCCGGTATAGCCGCCTGATTGGTCGGCGCTGCTGCCCGCCTGAGCGGTGCCGGTGTTGATGCCCATCCGCACTCGGATGGGCGTATCCCCCCAGTTCTCCGCCTTCAATCTGTGCTGCGCTTCAATTGCCGCATTGAGTGCTTCGGCCGCGGTGTGGAATGCTACACAGAATCCATCACCCACGATCTGAAATACGTGGCCCGCATGCATTTCAAATGCCGAGTGCAGAATGGCGTGATGACGTGCCCGCAGGGACTCCCACGTGTCACGGTGCTCCAGCGCGATCCTGGTGCTCCCTTCGATGTCGGTGAAGAGGAAGGTGACCGTGCCGGAAGGGAGGTCTGTAGCCAAGTTGGATTCTCAGGGGAGGGGGTGCTGGAGGTAGTATAAGCGACATTCCGCGCCTAGTCGGCCCTCAGCGAGGAACGCCTGGGACCGCCACTCCATCCTAATATATTGGTGCCGATCGCCGCCCATGTGTGCTTGCCCGTCCCGGCAGTCGGCTAATCCGGCACACCCTCCAGTCCCGATGAGTTCGCGGCCCGAACGAGGGCTGGCGATTTCAGCGGCGCGGCGAATCTACGCCGGACTGGCAAGCGCCGCCCGCGGCGGGTATCCAGCGTGGGTTTTCAGGCGATGGTTACAGGACGAAGTCATACTGAGACGCCGTCGAATGCCCATAATGGCCAACATCGTTCAAGAGCACCAGTTGCGCCTCATCCGCGTTCGGAAACTCCAAGACGTTCAGGCAGGCGGGACGCTGGGCGAGTTTATTGCGGTATTGCGCGGGGTTAAGCCCCACAAACTGGCAAATCATCAATCGATTGGTCGTCTCGTGGGCCACGACCAGAATAGTCTGCCCGTCATGTTTCTTCACCAGCCGTGAGAGCGCGGGCGCGGCGCGCCGGAGGACTTCTTCCGCCGACTCGCCTTCCTGCGGACGAAAGTGGTACGGGTCGCCATCGAATTGATCCAGCGCGGCCTGGCCCGATAGCTGGAGAATCTCGTCGCGATTCTTGCCATCCCAAACGCCGTGGTGAACTTCGCGGAATTCGGGCACGGGGGTTACCTCCAGCCCGTGCACGCGCGCAGTGAAACCGGCGGTCTCCCGGGCGCGTTGCATGCTGCTGGCGTAGATCGCGTCGAGTGGAAAACGGGCCAGACGGACGGCCAGCTCAGAGGCGTGAATGCGCCCCTCCTTGGACAGGGGTACGTCCATCGCGCCCGTGAACCGATTATCCTGACTGGCCTGGGTATCGCCGTGCCGGACGAGCAAAACTCGAGTAGTCACAATAATCTCCTCTTCTAAGATTGGGTTCCACTATTCGGCGACGGATTGTATCCCTCTCGGTGCGGCGCCGTCGAGGCGAAAATAGTGTGCCAGGATCCGCGACGGTCAAGCGTATTCGTGCCGACAGGAGCTGACGGCACGATAGAGATCTAGCTGTGCCTGGCCCGCTGTGACGGTCAGGCCAGCGCGGCCCGAACGTGGTACAGGTAATTCCAGTTCGGCTACGAGCGTGGGTGCGTTCACGAGTGATCTGTGGGCCCCGTAGCAATGGCCGCGCAGGTCCTGGGCCTCCGGATCAGGGCTCTGCGTCAACGCACTGGCGCCTGCAGCCCTGGACTGTCTTAGAGCACTGTAACCCCTAAGTATACGGATGCCTCGGTTCCGTCCCTAGGGACCTTTGGGCAGGATGATATAAGCAACTTGGCGTATTTCCGCGGAGACCGCTCTTGCCACATAATTCGGCGTTCTGCGCGGTGCCGAGGTCGCCGAAGTTGGCGCAGTTTCGGCGGCTGGCGCTCGTGATAATGCAGACAGTCCGAAAAGGAGAAGGGGCAATGAGGGATCATCCGTTTGGCATCACCGGCGCTAGACTGATATTTCTGGGGTCGATTGTCTTGGGAGTGGCGCTCGTTGCCGCGGCTTGCGGCGCGACACCCACGGCCGCGCCCACCAGCCCGCCGTCCGTCAAGACCACTGTGCCAGCCACGGTCCCGTCGGGCGTGCCGGCCGCTGATGTGGCCAAGTTAGTTGCCGACAAGTTCAACACGGCAGATACCAACCTGACTCTTTGGAAGATTCAGCCGGGCTTGGGTACGGTGATGATCGAGTACGGCAACCGACTGTCGCGGCTATGGTTTGCCGTCAACGCCGACAACTGGGACATGGCAAAGTACCAGCTGGACGAAATGACCGAAATCCAGGAGGTCGCGGAGATCACCCGGCCCAAGCGCGCTCCGGCCCTGAAGGCATTTGAGGATAGCTTCCTGAAGCCCATGGACGCGGCGATAGCAGCCAAAGACAAGGCTGCCTTCACAAAAGCGTTTGAGACCGCGATCACAGGCTGCAATGCCTGTCACGCAGCTTCAACGGGCACAAACTGGAATTCGTACAAGTATGTCAATGTCCAGATTCCCAAGATTGATCCAGCCGCATACCTCGATTGGAAGGGCGCCGGACAGGATAACTACATCGCCAATCCACCCGCTGCACCGGCGGCCACGCCCGTGGAACTTAGTGGCAATCTGGATGCCGCGGGCGTACAGACGCTGGTGGACGGAACGTTCAACAAGGTAGACCGGACGCTGGCGCTGTGGAACATTCAGCCGGGACTGGGCACGGTCATGATCGAATATGGCAACCGCCTCGGCCGCATGTACTACGCAGGCAAGGCCGGCAATTGGGATATGGCGAAGTACCAGCTGGATGAAATGGTCGAGATCCAGGAAGTGGGCGAGACGACTCGGCCAGGACGCGCTGCGGGGCTCAAGGCTTTTGAAGACGGCTACCTCGGCGCACTGGATCAGGCTATCCTGGCACAGGACACAACGGCATTTGACGCTGCGTTCGCGGGTGCGGTCGACGGCTGCAATGCCTGCCACGCCGCCTCGAGCGGTTCGAACTGGAAATCCTATCAGTATGTGAAGGTTCAGGTTCCCAAAGCCGACAACAGCGACTACCTGGTCGGGGCAGCAGACAAGCCGACCGGCAATTACATCACGAATCCCGCGCCTGCCGCAACCAGTGCTCCGGCTGCAGCGCCTACTGGCGTGCTCGACACGGCGGGTGTGGAATCCCTGATCGATGCCAAACTGAATACACTGGATCGCTCGCTGGCGCTTTGGAATATCCAGCCCGGCCTGGGCACCGTCATGATCGAGTATGGGCGGCGCATGGCGCAGCTGGATTATGCAATCAAGGCGGGCAACTGGGATATGGCGAAGTATCAGCTGGACGAGATGATCGAAATACAGGAAGTCGGTGAAACCACTCGTCCCAAGCGTGCTCCCGGGCTCAAAGCATTTGAGGACAGCTTCCTGACGCCATTGGATCAGGCAATCCTTGCGCACGACAGCGCCAAAGCCACCGACGCTTTGAATGCCATGGTCACCGGCTGCAATGCCTGCCACGCGGCTTCAACGGGAGCCAACTGGTCCAGCTATGGTTATGTCCAGATTCAGCTGCCGCCTACCGACCCGGCTGACTACCTCAACTGGATGACGGAGGGCGGAACCGGCAACTACAAACCGTAACTGATCGCCGGCGACTCCATTTGGAGGTCACGACAGCGAACTCCCCGCAGCAAGCGCGGGGAGTTCGTAATTCTGGGTGCAGGGCTTTTGCGGTCCAGCATATGCGTGCGGAGAAGCGCGCTTGGCGCCTCGATCTGGGCAAGAAGCCCCGGCACCTTGCGCGCTCACCTGTGCGTGCCCGCCCGT
>DATDCZ010000124.1:0-6030 GCA_036524055.1 Anaerolineales bacterium
TCAGTCGGCCTCCCCGACGACGGGGACTGCGGCGACGGCATCCGGCTTCGGTTTTGCCTTGGGCGAGGAAAGCGCGCCGACCCATACGCCGAGCAACACCAGCACGCCGCCAAGCAGCAGGCTCGGCTCGAGGTGCTCGCCGGTAAGCCATGCGCTGAGGGCGACGGTCTCCAGCGGCATGATCACCAACGCGTAGGCGCTGGCTGAGGCCTTCCAGCGCTTGATGACGTATGTCAGCAGGCTGAAGAAAACCACGGTGCCGACGACAATCAGATAGAGGACGGCGATCCAGGTGACCGGCAGGCCGGGGGCGCGCCACGTCTCGCCCATGAGGCGGGAAAATGCCAGCAGGCCGGCGGCGCCGATGGTCATGGCGCTGGCATTCAGGATGAATGGATCCATCGGCGGAAGCCGTTTCAGCAGCACGATGCCCTCGCCAAGACAGGCAGCGCCGGCAATGATGGACAGCATGGGCAGCAGCGCGGCGCCGCCCTTGGGATGCTCGAGGAACACCAGGGCCACGCCCGCGAGCGCCACCATGGCGCCTGCAAGTCCGCGCCAGCGAAACGCCTCCTGGCGGTGAAGGATCGCAAAGAAGAATGTGAGCAGGGGCGTCAGCGCCATCAAGACCTGCGCCATTCCGGCTTCGACCGTTCGCAGGCCGGTATAGATGAACGCCCAGGCCACACCGAAGTTCAGCAAGCCAAACAACACAAGAGCTGGCAACCCGCGGGCCGGGGGAAGCTGGGCTCTACGCGCGAGACTTATCGCCCAACAAATCACGGCCGCGCCGCCAAAGCGAAGGGCTGCTCCCCAGAACGGAGGCAACTCCTTGACCGTGAAGCGTATTGCCACGGCATTGGCGCCACCAAGAGCGATCGCCAGGAAGAAGACAAGCAGGACAGTCCGCATCGTGGCGCCGGAACTGTCGCTTCCGTCTGCGTTACCCATGTGAGTGGTTCTCATGTTCAACCTTTCCAGCCCGCGCCGGGCGCGCGATGCCGCGTCGGTGAATGCGAGATAGACGGCTAATCCGCTTCGCCGGCCGAGGTAATGATTTCCCTCGGCTGCGCAGCAGCCGATCTTGGAGTACTGGAAAGTGCCCCGACCCACACGCCGATCAGCACCAGGGCGCCGCCGACCAGTAACAACGGATTGACAGTCTCGCCGCGCAGCAGCGCACCCAGAACCACGGTGACGAATGGCATGAGCACCAACTGGTAGGAGGCAGCGGAGGCGGTCCAACGGGCGAGCACGTATACGAACAGGGCGAAGACCAGCATTGAGCCGATGACCACCAGGTACAGGATCGAGATCCATGTGGCGGTCAACTGCGGCCAGACCCAGGTTTCCGCAGAGACGCGCGAAAGGATAAGAAGGAATATGGCGCCGGCGGTCATCCCGATGGCATTTGCGGCGACCGGGTCGGGGCGAGTGCGGGCGCGTTTAAGTACGATGCTTGATTCCGCAATGCAGGCCGCGGCGGCAACGACGGCCAGCATCGGAAGAAGGGGAACATTGCCCGTGACGCCTTCACGAAAGGAAAGCACGATGCCAGCCACGGCGATCAATGCACCGGCCAGCCCGCGCCAGTGAAAGCGCTCCAGCCGCTGCAGCAATGACAATCCGAAAGTGAACAACGGTGCGAGCGCAAGGATGATCTGCGCCATGCCAGCCGGGACGGTCCGCAGACCCCAATAGATGAAAGCGTACACAAAGCCGAAGCCGATGAGCCCGTACAGCACGGTGGCCCAGAGATCTGCTCCCCGCGGCAGGCTGCGGCGCCTAACGAGTGCGATGAGCCAGAAAAGGAGCGCGGCGACCGAGAACCGGATGGCTGCGCCCCAGAAGGGTGCCAGCTCCGCCACGGTGAAGCGCACAGCCACCGCGTTGGCGCCGGCAAATAGCGTGCTGATGGCGAAAGCGATCAGCACACGCGAATTCGGAACGGATGCGCGCGACTCGAGCGACTTATTGCTCATCAGACCTCTCTTCCTCCACACTGCCTGGCAGCACTGCAAATAGGACGACTTTGGTTTGATTTATTCTACCCCCAGCGATAAGGACAGGCTTAGCGCCTGTCGCTGCGAGTGAGCCGGGTTTCACATTAGAATATATGTGCTATACTGCTGCGCATGGCTCCCGTCATCCGCGCGTCCGAGATCGGGTCCTATCTGTACTGCCGTCGCGCCTGGTGGTATCGCAAGCAGGGGATCGAATCCGAGAATCAGGCCGAACTGGCGGGGGGCACCGAGCTGCACGTGCAGCACGGGCGCAACGTGATGGCGGCGGGTTTGCTGCAGATCGCGGGATACGCGGTCCTGCTGGTGGCGATCGTGCTGCTGGTATTTGAGCTGACGGGGATACTGCTCAAATAAGGAGCGCAGATGTCGGCCCTGGATCGCATCGCTCACTTCAGTAACCGGCAGGATGAGCTGCCCAACCGGGAGCTGGCTCGCGACCTTGCGGCCACGAAGGACCGCAAGGGCATCCGGGAGATCGTCGCGAACTTGTGGAACAAGGACAACGACATCCAGGCCGACTGCATCAAGGTGTTGTATGAGGTCGGATACATCGATGGGAAGCTTGTAGCGGAGTACGCCGAGGACTTCGTCAAGCTGCTGAAGAGCAGCAACAACCGGCTGGTATGGGGCGGGATGATCGCCCTGGGCACCGTGGCGCGCCTGAAGCCTGAAGTCGTGTTCGCTGACCTGGCAGAGATCAAAAAGACCATGGAGACGGGCTCTGTCATCACAGTGGACAATTCCGTGCAGGTGCTGGCGCAGGCAGCCTCGAACGGCGGCAAGTACAGCAAGGCGATGTTCCCGGTGCTGATGGCACACCTCAAGACCTGCCGTCCGAAAGATGTGCCCCAGCATTCGGAGAAGACGCTGCCCGCGGTCAGCGCTGCAAACAAGAGCGAGTTCGTGAAGGTGCTGCAGAAGCGGATGGCGGATCTTTCGGGGTCGGGGCTCGCACGGGTGAAGAAAGTGGTCAAAGCGGCAGAGTCGATCCAGCGCGCCTGAATCTGCCTGTTCCGTCCGGATATCATGCTCTACGTTGCCCTGATCCTGATCTTGATCGCCCTGGTGCTGCTCTGGCAGTCGAGGCGCAAGCGCGCGCAAGCAGGGCTGCCGGGCGGCCGCGTGGTCTACTCAGATACGGGCGCGTGGGGGCGCCTGGAGAAACCGCTCAACGCACCTGAGCTTGGACTGACGGGCAAGCCGGATTACCTGGTGCAGCGCGAGGGCAAGATCATCCCGGTGGAAGTCAAGACGGGACGCGCGCCCACGGCGCCGTATGATTCGCACATCTTTCAATTGGCGGCCTACTGTCTGCTGGTTGAAAGGGCATTTGGAAAGCGGCCCCCGTATGGGATCATCCACTACTCCGGGCGGGATTTTGCAGTCGATTACACCCCGCAGCTGGAATCGGCGCTGCTGGACAGCCTGGCGGAGATTCGCCGCGACGAGACGCGCTCGAACGTCCCGCGCTCGCATGAGGAGCCGGCACGCTGTCGCAAGTGCGGCTTCCGCAAGGTATGCGACCAGAGCCTGGCCTGAGGGCCGGAGCCCCGGCTCTCGTTTGACCTTATAATCCTTTCCAATGGCCCCTAAGTTCATACCCAAGGCACCCGTCGTGGTCTCGTATCCGAAGGTGCCCGAGGCCTTCGTTGAATCCGAAGAGATCGTCAAGTATCTGCGGGATAGGGGATTCGAGGCACCGCAGGGCTCCATCTATGATGAAGGACTGCGCAAGCGGGTCACGGCCGGGGATTTCGATGTCCTGATCGCCCTCGGCGGCGATGGCACGATGCTCCGGGCGGGGCACCTGTGCGCGCCCAGCGGTGTGCCGATCCTGGGCGTCAACATGGGCCGGCTGGGCTTTCTGATCCAGGTGGAGCGCAATGAGTGGCGCGAAATGCTTGACCGCATGTTCAAGGGTGAAGGCTGGATCGAGCAGCGCCTGATGCTGCATGCCGAGCATATTCGCGGCGGCGAGTCGCTGGCCCACTGGCACGCCTTGAACGAGGTGGTGGTGGGGCGCGGCATTGCCCTCAGGCCCGTGCGTTTGGAAGTGACGCTGGATGGCCGGCCGCTGACAACTTTCGTCTGCGACGGCCTGATCGCCTCCACTCCAACGGGGTCCACGGCCTATGCCCTGGCGGCCGGCGGGCCGATCCTGCCACCGGATCTGCGCAACATCCTGCTGGTGCCCATCGCGCCGCACCTGTCGGTGGATCGGGCCATCGTGCTGGCAGAGGGGTCGGTGCTGCGCATCAGCGTGCGCAGCGAGAACTCCGTGGTGAGCGTGGACGGCCAAACGCCGATCAACCTAGACGAGGGCGATCACGTGGATGTGCGCGCGGCTGAATTCGCGGCGCAGTTCGTGCGCTTCGGCGACCCGGGATACTTCTACCGCAACTTGAATGCCCATCTGAACCAGCCGCATTTGTAGGCTTTCGTCTTTTTTGCGAAACCCGGGCCGCCACGAAGGCCGCCCGCATAAAACCTCGGCATTGAATGGACCATCCGTGACCAATTCAGAGACGCTTTACTGCTACATCCACCCTGATCGCCCGACGGTGCTGCGCTGCAACCGCTGCGAGCGGCCCATCTGCACCGAGGATGCCATCCGCGTGCCGACGGGATACCGCTGCCCGAACTGTGTCCGCGAGCAGCAGAAGGTGTTCGATACGGCGCAGGGCAGCGACTACGTCGTGGCGTTCCTGATCGCCGCAGTCGGTTCAGTCATAGCCAGCGCGCTGGTTTGGCTCGTCAGTGGGCTGGGATTGTTCCTGGGGCTCATCCTGCTGGTGGTGCTCGCGCCCGGGGCGGGCGCGCTGATCGGGAATGTCGTGTTGAGCGCCACGGGGCGCAGGCGTTCCCGCATGCTGTTCACAACGGCAGCCACGGGTGTGGTGGTGGGCGCGCTGCCGGCCCTGTTGCTGTTCAGCCTGCCGGCGATCCTTTCCATGCTCGCGGGCGGATTTGGCGGGTTCGGCTCTCTCCTGCCGGCGATCGCCGAGGTGGTGTACCTGTTCCTGGCAGTGCCAGCGGCGTACACGCAGATATCCGGCTTGCGCCTCTGGCGCTAGCAGGACCTGACAGAACCGTGACCGCGCAGCTGCACGAGCGCTTGATCTACGAGGGAGAGGCCACCTCCATGGCCTCGGTGCCGCCTCTTCCGCAATACCACCCGCGCGTGGTGGAGGTCGACTGGGCGGAGGCCAGGGCCGCCGAGGCCGCGGACGTGGTTTTCTCAACCGCCTGCTGGCGTCACTACCAGGGCAACTGGGAAATCCGGGATGGAGAGCTGTATCTCGTGCGCCTGCGCGGCGTTTACCGGCTTGTCGGTGACGAACCCCTGCACGCGACCTGGGTGACGGACACGCTGCGAATCCCGCGGGGCGAGGTATTGAAATACGTGCACATGGGCTTCGAGACGGTGTACGCCGAGGAGCTTCACGTGCAGGTGGAACGCGGCCGCGTGGTGGCGACGCGCCTGATCGACAACCGCAACCATCCCGAAGCAAACATGTACCTCCATCCCGCAGAGCCGCCGGATGCGACATCCGGTCGGGCGAGCAGCTGAACTGCAATGGGCGAGCCGTTCGAATTCACCGAATACAACATCGAGACCACCATCCAGCGCATCATGGACTGCGCCCGGTCGGTGGGCGACGAACTTGGAACCGAACGCAAGGCGGAAGAGTACGAGGCGAGACTGGCGCGCGTTTTTCGGGACAGCAAACTCCAATTTGCGCGGCAATACCCGTTCGGCGTGCCGTTCTACGGGCCGAAGGATAGAGGCTTCTACGCCGATTTTGTGGTCGAGGGCCGGGTGTTGCTGGAGCTGAAGGCTGCAGAGGCGCTCACGGGGGCTGATACAGCCGAGGCGCTTTCCTATCTGGCAGAATCCGGCGCCGATTTCTGCCTTCTGATAAACTTCGGCAGGCAGCCGATCGAGATCCAGCGATTTGATGCGGCCGAAGCCGGGAAGCCGGCGTGAGCATATTACGCCTGCCCG
>DATDCZ010000125.1:0-1781 GCA_036524055.1 Anaerolineales bacterium
TACTGAATCTCCGGCGCCGCAGTGCGCCAAACAACTGGCGCTGCTCCGTCCATGTCAGCAAGACCGCCGACGAGCCGCTGGGCAAACATGTACAGCACTTGTTCAGCGCGCAAGATCAGCTGGCGGGGGTCGGCGCCCCAGGTGCTCTACTGTCATGGCGGCTGAGGCCGCACCTGATGGCGATGGAGCCGGGGCCGCGTGGTTCGTACCGGGTGCGCACCACGCGGGGTCTCTATGTTGAGGCCTACGTCCACTCCCAGACGGCAAAGGCCATGGGATTCCTGGATGGGGTCAGCGACCTGAAATCGGCTATCGAACGCGCCCGCGTTCTCAGGCCGTGGTCACGCGGAAAGACCACGGACCTTATCTGCCGTGAGATCCATCATCTAATGAATCTGGGAATGCTGGATCCGGTCTGAATTCTTGCGCCCGGCTACCGGGTGCTCTCGGCGATCCATCCCAGGTAGGAAGCCAGGCCACGCTCGATGGGAAGCTGAACGATCTCGGGGACTTCATATGAATGCGATTGCCGGATAGCGGCCTCGACCTCACTGTAGCGGTCGGAGCGCGTCTTGATCAGCAGCAAATGCTCCGGGTCCTTATGGAGTTCGCCGTCCCAGTTGTAGTAACTCGAGATATTGGCGATCTGCACACAGGCCGCGAGCCGGCTCCTCACCAGAGACTCGGCAATGCGCTCAGCTTCATCCCGCGCACCACAGGTGGTCAGCACAACGCAGTAACTCTCAGCCATGCTTCCCCCGATCTTTCAGCCACTTTAGCAGCTTCTCCGGCGGCCAGCAGTTGATCACATCCTTGGGTTCCAGCCAGGCGCGGCGCGCCGTCGCGACTCCGTAGAACAGGACATCGAAATCGGCATCGGAATGCGCATCCGTGTTGATGCTGATGGGGATGCCCATATCCTTCGCCCGCCGGGCGTGGATATCATCCAGGTCGAGGCGCGACCAGTGGGCGTTGATCTCCAGGGCGACGCCGGTTTGCGCGGCAGCTTTGAGCAGGGCATCCATGTCGACATCCGCGCCCTCGCGGTCGGGAATCAGCCGTCCTGTCGGATGGCCGATGATATCGACGTGAGGATTGCGCACGGCATTGAGCAAGCGCAGCATGATCTTCTCGCGCGGCTGGCGCAAGGATGTGTGCAAAGAGGCTAGGACGAGGTCCAGGCTGGCGAGGAAGTCATCGGGATAGTCCAAACTCCCGTCAGCCTTGATCTCAACTTCCGTGGCGTGCAGCACCCGAATGCTGTCTCCGAGTTCCTTCTGAACCTTCTTGATCTCCGCGGCCTGCTTCTTGTGGTCGGCAATGCTCAATCCCCCGGTGACGCCCAGGCTGACCGAGTGATCCGTGAAGGCGATAACCTGCATGCCTCGCCGCGCGGCGGCGCGCGCCATCTCGAGCATCGAGAGCCTGCCGTCACTGTAGGTTGAGTGCACCTGCAAATCGGCCTTGATATCCTTGACTTCGATCAGCCGGGGCAGCTTGTTGGCCCTGGCTGCCTGGACTTCGCCACGATCCTCGCGGAGCTCGGGCGCAATCCACGGCAGGCCGAGGGACTTGTAGACCTTCTCTTCAGTGTCACAGAGAATCTCCGCGCCACCCTTGACCTTCGTCAGTGCGTGCTCCGAAAGGGACAAGCCCATATCCAGCGCGAGCTGCCGGAGCTGCACATTGTGATCCTTGGAGCCGGTGGCGTACTGAAGCGCTGTGCCAAAACGCTCCGGTGGATGGACCCAGACCTGAGCGCGTGTGCCGTCGCTGAACTC
>DATDCZ010000126.1:0-8450 GCA_036524055.1 Anaerolineales bacterium
CTTGGCATGCGGTAATTGCCCGTGCCGCGGGATTGTGAGAAAATCTTGGCATTCATATTGGGAGGTTTGGAGATGTCCAGGAAGTCAGCCGTTATTCTGGCGGTGGTCGGAACCGCTGTCGCAGCGGGCCTGATCTACCTGTTTGCGTCAGGCTTCATCCACAGGCAGATTCAGCTTAGTCAACTCGGCGCCAATTCTCAAAAGTGGGAAAGCCAGTCCGCACGTCATTACCGCATGAATGTCAGCATCCTTTGCTTTTGCCCCTTCGGGGATCGCATGCCGCTGACCGTGGAAGTGAAGGATGGCAAGTTGATCTCGGTCGTCGACAATAAGGGCCAGGCTGTCCCGGCAGACGATCCGCTGCGCACGATGGACGACTCCCAACTCCTCACGGTCGAGGGCTTGTTTGGATACACTCGTGATGCCATCCTGAGGGCAGACGAGACTACCGTGAGCTACGACCCGCAAACGGGCTATCCCGTCTCGATCAGCGTGGACTGGATCAAGATGGCCATGGATGACGAGCTTGGTGTGCAGGTCTCTGAGCTCCACGTGCTGCCTTGAGTCAATGGCCGATCTGAACCGTTCCGAGGCCATGGATATCGTGCTGACCGCGGAGATGCTCGAGTGGCTTCGTGAATTGCCCTCCCTGCGTGCCCTGCACATGCTGCACGAGATCGCCGCGCTGTTGCGCAGGCACAAGGAACGCGCCTGGGATGAAAGGTTGACACAGGCGGCGCTGCGCCTTGAGATGGTCGCGCCGCTCCAGTATTCGGATCAAACCCTTGCCAGCATGCAGGAGATCCTGGATTTCTTCGGTGCGGAGCAGTCGCTGAGGGACGTGTACCTGTCCCGCGAGACCGGGCATGACATCAAGCGCGATGAGGTCGAGGCCGTGAACGCGCGCCTTGGTGCCCTTACGATGGATCTACTGCTTTCCGCCCGGCAGACCGTAGCCCGCGTAGCATGGACCCGCCGGCGAGCGTGAGCCGCAGGCTCCACGTAGCTTGAGCTCAGATCCAGATGGCCTAGCGCGCTTGAAGGGGGAACGATTCCCGGCCGCCAAGAGGCCCGCTCAATGTCTCGGCGTCCAGCCTCATCACCCTGCTGTTTGAGAAATAGTCAAAATCAAAACCCGTGGGCTCGCCGGCTTTCCTGCCGGGCACAGGCATCAAGCGCGCGGTGAGCGGTTTCTGCAGTCGCACGGCAAGAGCAGCCACGTCCAGCAGTACCGCCGCGAGTTGATCCACCGTCGTGTCGCCGGGCAGCGGAACGGTATCCAGGCCTGTGCCGCAAACCGCCGAGAAAAGCAGCAGATCCTTGACCGTCAATGATCCCTCAGCTGCCCGTTGGGCGAGCGTCGCATCCTCCAACACCGGCAGCATCAATCCGCTGAAGCCTGCCCGCGGGAAGCGGGCGCGGCCGATGGCCTCTGTGAGGATCGCCGCCGCCGCCAGGGAACCATGCAATCCAACGCGCGCTACGCCGAGGCGCTCGAATGCAGTGCCCAGCGATCGCCTCTCCGAGACATACGGTGCCAGCGAAAAATCGATGCCCCCGAAATGAGTCGTTGCCGCCTTGGAAGGTCGTGATCCCGATCCGGAGCCGCGCGTAAGTGAGCGCGCCACCTTGCTGAGCGCGGCGGCGTGCTTCTCGATGCCCGCCACGAGCGCCTTGCGTCCTTCCGTGACCGTTTTCGCCCCGGTGAAAGCATCCACTGCCAGGTCTGCCGCCTCCGTGGCGATGGCAAAGGCCGGCCGCGCTCCCTCGTGATACGCAGCGGGGAGGAACGGCGAGCCGGGGGCCACATTTGCCAGCGCCGCGAAACGCAGATTGGCAAAACCGTTCGGGTCGATGGGCGCGCAACGCGCAATGACCTCCGCACACAGGCGGATGGCGGCGAGGTCGATCCTCCCGCGCCCGGTCATCAGCCCGCCGAAGAACACGTTTCGGGTTGCCGCCACGGCCTCCGGGATGACTTCGTAGCTCTGGGGCACCGCAGGCAGCGCGGGCCCGAGCGAGGCATAGCCCACATCCATCTGCTCGATCAGCATGTCCAGCTCACGCGCCAGGGCCGGCACTTGCTTCAACTGCGGCGCGCTGAGCAGCTTGGGGAAGGCAATGCTGGCGAGGCGCGTGGTCTGCACCTCGTAGCCGGCAGCCTCGTACGCCTGCCGCGCCTCGTGGAGGAATTCGCCCGCCCGGCGCAACACCTTCTGATTCAGGGGAAAGCGTGGATTGCAGAAGTAGGTGATCGAACGGATCTTCATCGGCCGGATGCTAATTCCCCTTCGTCCCCCTGGCTCCGGGTCCTCTCTGCCTCAATATTTCGAACATCAGCACCGCGCCCGCGACCGCCGCATTGAGCGATTCGGCTTTGCCCTGCATGGGGATGCTCACCGTGTGCGTCGCCAGGGCGCGCGCTTCCTTGCCAGCGCCTTCGGCCTCCCCACCGACGATCAAACCCATCGGTGGTCGGAAATCGGTCTCCCAGCACGAATGCCCATGCATGTCTGCCAGGTACAGGTTCCACTTGTATGCCGCAACTTGCGTCTTGATCTCATCCCAACCCACCTCGTAGATCGGCAGGCGGAAATGCGCCCCCATACCGGCGCGCACCACCTTTGGCGCGAACGCATCGGTTGTGCCAGGCGCCAGAAAGGCTGCATCCATTCCGGCTGCTTCAGCCGTGCGCAGCAGCGTCCCGAGATTGCCCGGGTCGCGCACGGCATCCGCGATCAACACATACTTGAGCTCGGGCGCCCGCGGCGGCGCCTCGTCTGAGAGCACGGCTAGGATTCCCTGGGATGTTTCCGTTTCGCTCAGGGTGCCGAGCAGCTTGCTTGAGACTTCGTCGGTCTCAATGCCGCGCTCTTGGATTCGCGTCAGCAGCTGCCTGCCGCGCGGGCTCAACTCATCGCCATGCAGCACAAACCGAAAGGGCCATCCCGCCGCGAGCGCCTCTTCGACCAGGCGCACACCCTCCGCCAGGAACGCCTGCTCTTCGCGGCGCTCCTTGGGGCGGCCCGTGAGGGTCCGCACCAGCTTGAGCTTGGGGTTCTGAGGCGAAGAAACCGTCTCCTTCTTCAAGACCATTCCCCCCAGGCAGGCATGAAGGCGTGTATCGTGGCCTCGTCGAAAAGCACGATCCGCACCAGCTTGATCCCCGAATCGTTGCCCGCGAAGTACTTGCCGATCGCCTCGAAGATGATTCCCGCGGCGCGCTCCTTCGGAAAGCCGTAGATGCCGGTGGAGATCGCAGGGAAGGAGAGCGAGCCAAGCTTCAGTTCGTCCGCCAGGCTGAGCGAGCCGCGAACGGCCGCGGCCAGCTTTGCGTCCTCGTCTCCCTCACCCCAGATCGGGCCAACCGCGTGGATCACATACCTCGCAGCCAGCTTCCCGCCCGAAGTCCAGGCCGGACGCGAATTCGAAACCGGCCCATGACGCGCGACCCATGCATTGGATTCATCCTGGATCGCTGGGCCCCCGCGGCTGACGATCGCGCCCGCCACGCCCGCGCCGTGCATCAAATGCGCATTCGCCGCGTTGACGATCGCGTCGGTCGTCTCCTCCGTCAGGTCACCCCTGGCTATTTGGATCGTTTGACCGGTGGGAAGCGTGCCTTCGGCGAGCACAGCGTTCATCGGGAGGATTGTACTCCCCGGAAACAAAAAGGGCAGGTCGGTGGACCTGCCCTGGCTCTCGAATGGCTGCGGCTTACTTCGCCTTCGCCACCACGGCCGCGAAGGCCTGTGGGTCGCGCACGGCGATATCCGCCAGCATCTTGCGGTTGAGTGTGACGTCCGCCTTCTTCATGGCCGAAACCAGGCGGCTGTAGGTGGTGCCGTTCAGCCGCGCCGCGGCGTTGATGCGGGCGATCCACAGCCGGCGCAGGTCGCGCTTGCGGATGCGGCGATCGCGCGTCGCATACCACATGCTCTTCAGCATGGCCTCGTTAGCCCGTCTGAAAAGCAGGTGCTTGGAGCCGCGCTGTCCCTTGGTGTACTTCAGGACTTTCTTGTGGCGTAGGTGTCTGTGCGGACCACCTTTGATACGGGTCATGCGTTACCTCCTGCGAACCCCTGGACGGCGGCGGGCTGTGCGGCCCGGCCAGTTGTGTCCATCCAGAAGCTGCACTAGTGAAACGTGCTGGCTATCTTGGGCACGATGAGTCGTGCCTCTATTTCTCCATGTTTGGAGCGAGGCGCTTCACGTTCTTGATGATCTTGCGCCCCTGCACGGTCTGCATTTCGGCCAACAGTGCCTTTGTCCGGCGCGAGCGGTTGCGGCGCAGGTGGCTCTTGCCACCCTTGGTGCGCATCAGCTTACCCCCGCCGGTCAGGCGGAAGCGCTTGGACGTGGCCTTGTGGGTCTTGAGCTTGTACTTACCGGTTTTCGCTTTACGAGGCACGGCGTGTCGATCCTTTCAACGTGGTGCAATAATGCATCCTGGCATTGTGATTCACCCGAAGAGGACGGGTTCCGCAGGCTGCGGTTCCGGAGGCGGGAGCTGTAGCAAGTGTTGAGGCGAGCTTAGGCTTCGGGCTTCGCTTCGACCTGGGGAGCAGCCGGCGCATCGGTCTTTTCCTTCTTCTTGACCGAGGCCTTTCCGGGCGCCAGCACCACCAGCATCGTTCGGCCTTCCATCATCGGTGGCTGTTCGATGGTGCTTAGATCGGCAAGTGACTGCGCGATTTCCCTCAGGTCTTCGAGTGCGATCTCAGGGTAATCCATCTCGCGGCCGCGGAACCGGATGGTCACGCGGACCTTGTGTCCCTGCTTAAGCCAGCGTCGGGCGTCGTCGACCTTGAATCCCCGATGGGCGGAGGCCGTCTTGGGGCGCAAGCGGATCTCTTTGACCTCGATCTTGGTCTGTGCGCGCTTGGCCTCTTTTTCCTTCTTTGCCCGTTCGTAGATGAACTTGCCAAAGTCCATCACCCGGCAAACCGGCGGGTCGGCCCCCGGCGAGATCTCTACCAAGTCCAGCTCGGCATCTCGTGCCATTTGCAAGGCCTGCCTGATGGTTACCACCCCGACGTTTCCGCCGTCTGCACCGATCAGGCGCACCTCGGGCACGCGGATGCCCTCGTTCACTCGATACTCGTTAGCGCTGATACGCCTCTCCTTCTTGGGCAGCTTTTCGGCTGCCGCCTACATAGACGCAAATCCAGCCGGAGGCTGGGTTTTGCGGGTGAATATTACCATGATGGGGCGCGAATCGTCAACGCGCGACCCGTGGTAGATGAGTAGGGGAGCTGGCGCAGGATGGTCTCCGGCCCCGCGCTGCGGGACTGCACATGGGGATCGGCGAGCTCCAATTGCTTGACTGCCGTGAAGCCTGGGCCCCTCAACTCGGGGATTCCCGAAAAGAGGATATGTGGGGTGTCCTCTCCCACATATCCTCTTTTCGATTGCTTTCCCCTCTCTCTTGGGGAGATCGCGCAGCATCCTGCAAGGAGGGGCAGCGAAGTCCCTGCGCTCTTAGCAGGGAGGGTGAGGAGCGGAGCTGAGCACCGGGGGAGCCGCCTCCAGTGGCCGCGGGCGGTCGCTGCCACCCAACCTTCTTGGGTATCATGGGATAGGAATAAAGGGAGCAAGATGCACGATCAAGAAGCCATTCAAAGGCTCAAAGACGGGGATTCTACCGGACTCGAGGTGCTTGTGCACGAGTACCAGCTCCGGGCAATCCGCACCGCCTTCCTGATCACCGGCGACCGCGGCCTGGCCGAGGAGGTCGTTCAGGAGACCTTCCTGCGCCTCTACCGCTCCATACGGGGCTTCGACGAGAGCCGCCCCTTCGAGCCATGGTTCCTGCGCGGCGTGGTCAATGCCGCGCTCAAACTCGTCAAGCGATCCAGCCGCGAGCTGCCTCTGGAATCGCCCGAAAGCGAACAGGCCTTCCACCGCCTGGCGGCACAACTTGAGTCTCCCCAGGCGCAGGTGGAGGCTGCCGAGACCGAGCGTGAGGTCCAGCAAGCTTTGGATCGACTCTCGCCGCGTCAACGCTCGGTCATCGTGCAAAGGTATTTCCTCGAAATGAGCGAAGCTGAAATGGCGGCTGCCTCCGGGACAGCCGCCGGCACGATCAAGTGGCTGCTGAACGCAGCCCGTCAGCGTCTGCGGGGGGCATTGGTTGAAAGGAGCGACAAATGAAAGAGTCGCGCATCAAGTCCGCCCTTGAAGCCATCGCCCGCCGCCAGGTTCCGGAGAACACCGATATCTGGCCGCGCATCCAGTCGCGGCTGCCGAAAGGAACATCCTTCATGCGATTGCAGACGAAGATGAGCTGGTCCTTGCTATGGGTGCTGCTCGCACTCGCGCTGCTCACGACCGCCGCCTACGCGCTGTACCGCTACTTCAACGATCCGGGCCTTCAAGCGGCAGAGGAGGCAGGACTGATCACAGACGTCAATGCCACTGCCGAAGCGAGCCTGGCCACTGCCCAGCCGCCGTATGCGAGCGGTGACGGCAAGGCCACCATCGTTGGCACACAGCAGATCGTTTCCGGCGTCACGGTGAAACTCGACTGGGTCTACGTCGAGGACGCACGCCAGGCGTTCCATATCTCAGCCGAGGGGTTGCGGCCCGGAATGCGGTTCGGCATACCAGTAATGTCATACTCCGACGTTCAGCCGACGGACTTCAGCGGCGCGACCTTCAGGCTCGAGGGCTCCGACAAGCTCAGCGGCACCTACCTGGCGCATCAACTCGTCCGCCCGGAACAGGGACTGGGCGGAAGTGTTCCGGTGCAGATCGACATTCCGCTGCTGGCTTGGAATGATGGCCATCCGGCAAACATCGGCGCGTTCCATTTCGATGTCGACGAGGTGGAGATCACTGTCCCTTGGGGCGGCGGAGGCAGCGACTCGTACCGGGTCGAGGTCAACGGCATCCAGATGGTCATGGAGCACGCCATCCTTGCGCCCGATCACACCCAGGTGCGCCTGTGCTATGAGCCGCCCGAGGGCGGCGACTGGCTGATCGATGGCGCGACGCTGCAATATGGCGATCCCATCACCAACGAGCTCGGCCCGGCCGTCAAGATGGATGCGGCCATCGAGATCCACGAAGAGGGGCATCAGCCCTGCGAGGATGTGAACTTCCCCCGCGGCGGGCCGGACCGTGAAGCCAGCATGGTCTTGATGGCAAACGGCCTCGTCCTGCGCGATGGTTCGCAAAAGCTCGACAGCACCTGGCAATTCAATCGTTATGTGCAGGTCAACCTCCACATTGGCGGCATCGCCTCCGCACAGGCTCCGGACGGACCTCCCATTGAATCGCAGACGGTCGGTGACATTACGGCCACGCTGGAATGGATGTATATCGACTCAAACCGCATCGCTTTCACGGTGCACTTCTCAGAATGGCGGGACGGTTTCGCCCTTACAAACATCGCCTTGCGCACGCCGGACGGCAAGGACATCAACGCCGGCATGAATTGGGGGCCATCCGAATCGGATCCTGCGACAACTTTGATAAGCATGACGCCGGCCAATCCGCTTTCGATGGAGCGCTTCACGGGCCAGTTGCTGCTGAGTGTCATCACATCGCTTTCTGCCGGCGCGCCTACCAACGAATTCACTTTCGATCTCGACCTGCCGGTCTACCAGGCAGTCACCATTGAGTCGGGCCAGTCGCAAACTGCAAACGGCACGCAGCTCCTGCTGCAGCGAGTGAAGGTTGCACCCTCGTGGACGGTCGCCTACGTGTGCTACGAGAAGCCGACTACTGGTGACTGGGGCATTGGGCAGGGGACGACCTTGCAGATCGGCAGCGACCGGGCTGAAGTGGCCGACTACATGATGATGTACGACTCGGATTACGCTAATGGCGGCAAGGGCCTCGAACCCGGATGGATTCCGCCCATAGCTCAGGGCCGCTGCATCCGGCTGGGCTTCCCGGTGGGTTCGCAAGGCGCGTCGGAGACACTCACGCTGCGAATTGAATCGCTGCAGCTGTCCACGCCGGAAGTCATCCCCGAGGTCGAGGTGCAGCGGGCGCGTGAGGTGCTCAAGTCGCAGGGCATAGAAATGGATTGGATGACGGTCACCGGCAGTGGCGGAGGTGGTGGGGGGCCCGTCTACAAGAGGCTCCCCGACGGCATGACGGAAATGCAGGCCTACGAGCGCTTCCTGGATGCGCTCGGCCACATCCATAAGGGGCCGTGGGTCTTCACTCTCAAGATCGATCCGTAGCACCGCAAGTAACAACCTCAGACCGGCGGCCGGCGCCGCCGGTCTCTTTTCGCCGAAGCATGTAATAATTGCGTGGCTCGTACCTCGCGCATGGGTGGATCCTGATGCAGCTGAAATCACTGGCCTATCGCACCGACTTGATCTTCCCCGCTTTCGAGGGCAGGATCGTCGACCGCGGCGACTACATGGTCATTCTCTCTCCATCGAATCCAACCTACTACTGGGGCAATTTCCTGCTTTTCTCCGCGCCGGCCC
>DATDCZ010000127.1:0-2454 GCA_036524055.1 Anaerolineales bacterium
GATGCCGGAACCGGATCGCAGCATGGGCAAGCGGCTGCATGCCATCATCACAGCCAACGCGCCATCGCTGGCGCCGAAGACCTGGTACGGCATGCCCGCATACACCAGGGATGGCAAAGTTGTGTGCTTCTTCCAGGGCGCGTCCAAGTTCAATGCGCGCTATGCCACCCTGGGCTTCAACGATTCGGCCAGGCTCGACGACGGCAGCATGTGGCCCACCGCCTTCGCCCTGAAGCAATTAACTCCTGCGGATGAGGCCAGGATCATCGCCCTGGTGAAAAAGGCAGTGGGCTGAAAATCAAGCTCTCACAGCCGGCACACCGCCAGACAACCAGCCGCCCCCGTTCCACTCGGAATGGGGGCGGATCTTTTTCTGCCTCTTCGTGTTCAGGGTGAGTGGAAGGTTGCGCGCCCGCCGCCCGGCTGTGCCCAGCTTAGGTGCCTGCCATCCCTGCCTGATGCTGACCGTCATACACAAGCCAGAGCTTCTGCAGGTTCAGCTCGAGGCGCTGGCCCAGCACTTCACCTCTCGCGGTAGTGACGTCGTCCGAATTATCGAACACAACATAGGGGACCCGGATCCCCTGGATGAGCAGGTATTGCGGATCACCATTCGTGATTTCGGGCCAGTCCACTTCCCGATAGAGGCGCTCCAGCTTCGCATCCGGCAGGGAATGTTGCAGGATGCTGTCCGGGCGCTCGGGATTGAACCGCTTGCGGTTCTTGCGCAGGGATTCCTCCCAGCTGACATCGATGTACAGCACAGCCATCTGCTTGAGCATCTGCGGGGGCAAGTGCGCGAAGGCGGACCGATACCCGCCGTGTTCCCGCCCGCGCGAGAATTCCACGATCGTGGTGACGGATCCGTCCTGATCGCTGATGCCCCGCTGCCTCTTCTCGTATTCCAGTGCGATGCGCTCGATCAGCACGTCCCACAGGTACTGGTGCAGGAAATAGCCGTCGCGGTCGGTGTGCAGCCGGGGATGGCCCATCTTCTGCAATAAGGCGTCCTCCTCCATCCAGGCCCACAGCATCGGAAAGTCATCGAGCTCCTCGAACGCGCCGATGTGGAAGCGCTGGACGCGAGCATCCGAGGGGATATTCTTCAGATAGTCGATCACCTCGCTCTTGCCGGCGCCGGGCCGGGCAATGAGCAGGAGGATGTCGAAGGTGGGGCTGCGGGGCATGGGAGCTCCTTGGGGCCGCGAATCCCGGCCCAAGATGGCATGTGTGCAGCCAGAGTATAAGGGCTCCCGACCGGTGTGCCCCATATTGCTGACCAGCGGAGCCGGCTTGGGGTCGAAGACACAAGCCCCCGCGGCGGAGATGGCGGCGTTCGCCTAGGGAGGGGGCAGGCAATTGCTGATACAGACCGGTGCGTCGGGTCCACCATCCTCGCCCGACTTCCTCGGCGGCACGTTGGCGGCGGCCTTCACGAACTCAAATGTATCGCGGCACAAGACCTCGCCATTCGCAGATATCCCCGCCAGTGATGCCTGATAGGAACCCCCGGCCGGAAGGTTCTCCATGTAAATGTTTTTCGAAGTCCCTGCGGTGGAAACCAACCAGGTCTGGGCGGAGTCGGCAAGCGGCGCAACTTCCAACTCGTAACGCAGCGCTCCCGGGACGTCTGCCCAGCGGAACTCAACCAGGCCGCCCCCGGGAAAGCTGTCGGCGGGAGGCAGCGCGGCGAGATTGAGCGCGCAACTGGCGTAAAGTGACGGGCGGGGCGTCGTGGTCGGCCGCGGAGCATCGAGCGGAGGTACAAGCGCGTTGCCCACGTCCTGGAAGCCTGGGTCCATCCTGGCTGCAGGGGAACCGCCCTGCGCGGCGAGGGCGATGCCCGCGCCCACGATGCCCACTGCAATCAGCAGGCCCACCGCCTGCATGGCCGAGTTCCACTTTTCGTTGGCGTCCTCCTTTGTCTGATCGATGGATGTTTTTGCCGCGTCCACGCGCGCGAGCTTCGCCCTCAGGCTCTCTGCCTGGTTCACCCTGTCCATCTCGCGGGCATGGCGTCTCTCTTTTCCCATGGCCCTCGCGTATTCAAGGAGGACCTGCAAGATGCCGTCTGGAGTGCCACTACTTGCTGCCTGGGGAGCGCCGTTGGGATGAAGCGATCCCCCGTCCGGGGGCGCGGATGCGGATCCTTGAGGCGCTGTGATAGGGTCGGACATTCATACCTCCGACTGCGGCGGTGACAGTCCGATAACGATGTGCGCGTCCAAGCTATGCCAATGCGCGCGCAGTCTGGCCGGCTCAGCTGAGCACTGCACGGTTGGCTGCCACGCGCGAATCAATGGGCGACTGGGAAACCGGCATCTCTCCAGTGATAGTAGCCGCCCAGGAGCGGAGTGACCTTGCTAAAGCCGTTTTGGAGCAGGACGAACGCCGCACGGGCGCTCTCTTCTTCGTGTGGTCATATACAGTAGGGGATGATCCACTCTGCCTTAT
>DATDCZ010000128.1:0-13333 GCA_036524055.1 Anaerolineales bacterium
GGCGTCAGCGGCGGCGTGAAGCTGTCGGATAGATTCTTGGTCCCCGCGCCGTTGAAGTTCTGGACGTGCGTCGGCAGCGAGCCGTTCTGCTCCGTTTCGAAGTGCCACTTGATCTTGATCGGCCCACTGACGGTCACATTCGCGGCCGCCACCGACTGCTGGATCGGGCCCATGCAGCCCGGCACGCTGATCTTCTTCGGGTCGACGGTTACCGAGACGTTGGTGATGGCGGCTGCCACGCCAGTCGGCACAACGGGAGTGGGGGGCGGCGCGATGATGGCCAGCCCGGACGGGACGCAGGTGGCGGAGGTGATGCTGCCGGAAACCCAGCCGTGTCCGCCCGGTGCGGTCGCGTATACGATGTACCACCAAGTGCCTTCGGCGTTCCTGCCCTCGATGGTCGCCACCTGGTTGAGCGCCAACGCGCCGACGATCTCATACAGCGTGCCCGGTCCGTAGCGGACATTGGCGGCGCTGTTCGCCGTGAGCTGCGGCGTGCACGCCACTGCAGGTGGAAGCGTATTGATGGCGGTCGGTGCTTGCGCCGCTGTCGTTGGTGATGGGGCTTGTGCAGGCTGCCCGGGCGGCTGACCCGGTGTACCAGACGTCACGGCCGATATGGTGCAGGCCAACATGAACACTGTGACGGGAATGAGCAGAACCGACTTATGTTTGAGCATGCGCGCTCCCTCTGGACTAGGCGGCAATCCTAATCCCACCAGGGGCGGTTGGCAATGGGCCGTCCGTGGGCTAAGGCAAACGGAACAGCACCTGCGTGCCAGCCTGCACACTTCAACTCGTCCTATGAAATGCTGACAGATCCAGCAGACAACGTCGAAGCGCTCTTCGAACTCCCTAACAGCTGATGTGGTATCTGGCCTGATATTCCCAGATGCGCGTGTCGAGCCCTTCGATGAACAGACGCACGGTGTGTGCCCCTTCGACGACGTCCGGCTTGAAGCTCTCGGTCACCTCACGCGAGCCATATTCTATGAACGTCAGAGTGCGCGGCTTTGTACTTCCACCATCGATTTCGAAGTAGTACGTCACCTGCATCGGGCCGCTGGCCTTGATGATCGCCCCGGCCGTGAGGCGCGGCGCATCTCCCACGCAGCCCGGCACGGTGATATCCGATGGTTCCACTCCAACCGTCACATCGATGACTGCCGCCAGGAACGGTGCCGGCAGCGCAGAACTGGGGATCACCGGGAGCGTGCCCGGTATGCAGGCGGTGGTTGTGACTGTCGCGGACACCCAGCCATGTCCATCCGGCGCGCCGGCAAACACGATGTACCACCAACTGCCGTCGGCATTTTTCCCATCCACCTGCCTCTTTTCGCCCTCCTGCAGCGCGCCGATGATGCTGTAAATGGTCCCCGGCCCATTGCGCACGTTGATGATTGCCGTGGCCGTAGCCTCCGGTGCGCAAAAGGACGGAGCCGGTTGAGCCGCCACTGTCGGAAGTGGAATGGGCGTCGGCGCGGCGACGACCGCCGCCGCGGCCGTCGGCACGACCGGTGGCGGCAGGGGAGTGGCAGTTGGCACCGGCGCAGCTGTCGGAGTTGCGCGCGGCGTGCATGCGCTGGCCAAGATTGCAGCCAGCAGGATCCAGGTCCATTTGCGGTCACTCATCGCAACCCCTCCTTGCTTTGATCTTATCCTACTCCGGTCTGGGCCCGGCTTCAATAGCCCGCTGCGCATCCCCGCGTCAGGAGGCGCAGGGACGCTACTCGAGCATCCTCTCGGCGACCAGTTCGGCCACGTCCTTGACGGCCACACTGCCGCCATCTGCTGTCGCTGCATCCACCATCATCGTCAGGCAGAACGGGCAGCCCACGGCGAGCGTCTTTGCGCCGGTGGCCTTGGCCTCGGCGAACCGGGCGACGTTGACGCGCTCGGTGCCGTTTTCTTCTTCCTTCCACATCTGGGCGCCGCCCGCCCCGCAGCAGAATGACTTGGCATCGTGCCGCGGCATCTCGATGACCTGCACCGCGGCCGACATCAGGCTGTCGCGCGGCGCCTCGAACGTATTGTTGTGCCGCCCCAGGTAGCAGGGATCATGGAAGGTGACCTGCATCTGGTCGCCGCTCACCTGCATCTTGATCTTACCGGCGCCGACCAGCTCATTGATGAGCTGCGTGTGATGCATCACCGTGTAGTTCCCGCCGAAGGCGGGGTACTCGTTCTTGAGTGTGTGCAGGCAGTGCGGGCACGTCGTGACGATGCGCTTGGGCTTGACCTCGTTCAGCACCTCCACGTTGGCCGTCGCCAGCGCAAAGAAGATGTCTTCGCGGCCGGCCCGCCGCGCCGAGTCGCCGGTGCACTGCTCATTGGTCCCGAGCACCGCGAAGTTGACGCCAGCCGCATTGAGGATCTTCGCCAGCGCCTGGGCTGTCTTTTGCGCCCGCGCATCCGTCGCTGCAGCGCAGCCCACCCACCACAGGATGTCCGGCGCGGGGTTCTTCTCGATCGTCGGGACGTTCAGGCCTTCGGCCCACTTCATGCGGTCGGCCTGCGGGACGTTCCATGGATTGGCGTTACGCTCCATGCCCTTGAAGGCAGACTCGAGCTCTTTGGGGAAGGCGCTTTCCATCATGGCCAGGTTCCTGCGGATATCCAGGATGTCGCGCATCGGCTCGTTGCCCACGGGGCAGATGTCCACGCACGCGCCGCATGCCGTGCAGGCCCAGACGGCTTCCTCGGAGATCAGCGTCTTGAGCTCCACCCCGGTCCCGCCGCCAGCATTCAAGTGATAGCGCTTGTTGATCTCCAGCGCCGCGGGGCTGAGCACCTTGCCGGTGTTGTACTCAGGGCAGACCTCCTGGCAGCGGAAGCACATGATGCAGGCGTAGCTGTCCATGATCTGCTCCCAGCCCAGGTCGCTCATCTTCGCCGCGCCGAACTGCTCGATGGTCTGATCGTCCAGGTTGATGTAGCTCAGCTCTCCGATGGAACGGCGTTTCGGCTTCAGCGCGAAGTTGATGGGTGCAAAGAAGAGGTGGATGTGCTTGGAATATGGGAAGTAGGGCAGGAAGGCGAGCACCGCGCCCAGCGAGGTCCAGAACATTATGTGCTCACCGACGATCAACCCGCCGGGTGCTGCGCCCGACCACAGGCCGGCGACCACTGAGACCATGGGCTGCCAACTGTCGCGGGCTCCCTCGGCCGCCAGCTTGAACGACTCGCCCAGGAAGCGCGCGGCGTTGTGCACGAAGATGAAAGCGGCCACGATGGCCGAGTCGCGCAAGATCCCGAAGCGGGCCTTTGGGTGCAGCAGCGTGGTGCTTCGCGTGCTGAGGGTCGGCGGCCGAAGCACGTAGCGGCGGATCACCATGGCGACGATGCCCACGATGATGGCCACATTGGCGATATCGGCCAGCAGGCGATACGCATCACCGACCACGCCGGTGCGCGTCAGGATGCTGAAGCCCGTGTAACCATAGATCAGGTCATTCAAGTTGACAACCAGGAAGACGATGAAGCCCCAACCGATGAGTCCGTGGAGGATGCTTGGTCCGAGCCGCAGCCGGAACACCGGCTGGAACAGGCCCACCTTGGCGATCAGCTCTCCGAGGCGCTTCCAGGGAAGGCTCCAATCCACTTTGCCGTGCCCGCTGGATATGTTCTTGAGGATGTGCTGCACGCCCCGCCACGTGAAGTAGAGCGAGGCCAACGTCGCCGCCGCGAACAGGACCTTCTCAACGATGCTCAGCATGTATGCCTTCCTCGAAATGTCATTCTGCGGATCCGCAGCGGCGGGCCCCGGGCCAACCGCCGCCGATGGGCTCATCCCGCATGCTTCCGGACTTGACCGTGCTCGTCGTCAATTCAAGCCGAACTCCGTAAGTGTAGCATGTCACAAACAAAACGGAGGCTTGCGCCTCCGCCCATTTTCACCGCCACTGCAAGCTCCCGCTGAACTACTGGCTGATGTCGTTCACGTAATCGACTGCAGGCTTGCACACTTCGGTAAAGTGGTTCGAAAGCGCATCCCAGGCGATCGAATGCTCCGATTGCCAGGCTTCGCTGATGGCCAGCCCCAGGCAGCCGGGCCCGGCGTTGTAGTTGACCAGCGTCATCTTCCACAGGTCCTCATAAGAAGCCACCGTGTTGGGCGGCTGGCTCAGGTTGTTGTAGATCACCTGCCCGGTCTGCTCGCAGTTCGCCAGGAGCGTGTGAGCGAAGACGCCCACGCTGAAGTTGGCACGGCTCAGGTCGATGCCCAGGGCGCAGTCCTCGCACGTCGCGTTGACGCTCGCAATGAGGGCGTTGCGCAGCAGCGTGCGCTCATCGTCCTCGAGGTGAACATAACCCTCGGCGCAGCGCCCGATGGGCAGCACCAGCGGGCAGAAGCCCGCGTAGAAGGAAGGATTCCAGATCAACGTCGTATCCGCGCCGTTGTCCGTCAGCTGCCCGAGGCCGGCATCGACACTAGCCCTGAAGACACCCGGCCAGAATTGACTCTCGCGCGCGAACAGGTTCTTGAGCAGCTGCGCCGGCACGCCAGTCTCATCGGAGGTGGAAAGGATCAGCGTATCGAACTGGTTCTGCCATTCGTCGACGGCCGGGCGGGCTGCCTCCTGACCGCAGGCGTTGGCGCCGCCATCAGGCGTCAAACCGCCGTCGGGACAGCCACTGGCATCGACAGCGCCCTGCAAGATCAGGTTCGCGGCGAGGTAGTTGTAGGGGATATCGCTGGTCAAGTCGGCCGGATCGCGCGGCGAACTCAGCCACGCGGGCGGGCCGCCGACGGGCGGGAACGAATCCCAGATCGCCGAGCACGAGGCCAGCCGCACACCCTTCCATTGACTGGAAAGCACGTCGATGTACCAGAAGTGCTGATCCGGATTGCCGTCGCTGGTCTGGGCCACGCGTACCTGCGCCGTGAAGACCGGGCTGGTATCGCCGTAGCTCGACCAGGCCCAGAATTCCATGGCCACGCCATCGGCATCAGTGGGCTGCAGCTCGATGCGACAGGTGGGATCGCATGTGAATGCGGTCCCATCGATGGTGCCCTCGATCTTGAGGATGTGCTCGTTGGGAAGCGGCTCGCGGCCTTCGAGGACAAGCACCGGCGGCGTCTCGCATATGCTGGTGCCCTGTCGCGATACCGAGCTGCAACCCTCCAGCGACAGCCACACCTCAGCCGGCGGCAGCTTCACAGTGATCTGCTTCTGGGCTGTTTGCTTGTCGATCATGTAGAGGTAATAGCCTTCGCAGGTGCTGTTATGTCCACCGGCAAGGCAGGGCGGCTGCTCTTTGTAATCGAAGTAGATGTTTTCGCCGCACTGAACGTAGATCTCCCCCAGGGTTGGAAAGCCTTCATGGTCGATGGTCAGCGAGCACTCGACGCGGTTGTCGTCGTAGTTTGCCATCCACCAAGTGTAGGCGGTGTAATCGACTGTGATGGGGGCGACCCGATCGGGGCCGGGCGGGGAGGGTGGTGCTTCGGCCGCGGCGCGCGGCGTGGGGGCCAACGCCTGGCTTCCCACAGCGAGCAGCACGGCGGTCACAATGTTCGTGAAGAGTGCTCTTCGACGGCGAAGGCTCACGTTCGCGAGCTCATATATGGGCCGGAGTCCACTCTCATTATAGTGGACTCCGGTTGAAATGCCATTATTTTCGGCGGGTGACTTTCTTCCTAACCTGCTTTCGGGCAGAGGCGGGGGCGGCTCTGGCGGAGGCCGGGCGGCTTTCGGCTTGCATGGCCTCCAGCGTCTTGAGGTCGGCCTCCAGGTTGCGGCGGCGGATGACCAGGCTGAGCAGGTAGATGGCGCTGATGATGAAGAATATGACATAGCCTGCGATCATATAGGCAGATGTATCGGGTGGTGCTTCCTGGAAGAACATGGTGATTTCCTTTTTCGGGGTTATGTTGTCGGAATGCCGGGGAAGGCGGCGGCCTCAGCTCGTGAGGTTGAGCTTGAGCTGTTCGACGCGGCTTGCCAGGCGGCCCATCAGGATGCGGTTCCACAGCAGGTCGATGAAGATCACCGTGAAGGCGAACAGGGCGAAGAAGAAGGCCACCTTCATGTCGCCCGTCATGGCGAACGTGCCCTGTGCGCTGGAGTCGCTGGCGCCGATCACCACCGGATGGATGGTGCGGAAAAGCCGGATGGCGAAGAACGTGATCGGCGCGCTGATGGCGCCGACGATCGTGTACACGGCGCCGAAGCGGGCACGACGGTTGGGATCTTCAATGCCCTGGCGCAGCATGAAGTAGGCGATGTAGATCAGCTCAGTCACCGCCGCGGTGGTGAGCCTCGGGTCCCAGGTCCACCAGGTGTTCCACACCGGCCTGGCCCAGATGGAACCCAGGACAATGGTGATCAGGAAGAACACCAGGCTGATCTCAACTGCCGCTACCTCAACAATGTCCCACTTCTCATCCCTTTTCGCAAGGTAGATGATGCCGGCCGCACCGGCAACGATGAAGCCCATCAGCGCGGTCCAGGCCGTGCCGATGTGGAAGTAGAACACGCGCTGCACCTGGCCCATTACGGCCTCAGTCGGTGCGAACACCAGCGCCAGGTAGGCAGCGGCCGCCAGGAGCAGCACGGAGACAACGTCGAGCACTTTCAGAATTGCGGGTTTGGCTTGCATAAAGACTCCTTTGCCGGGCCATAAGGGGGGCCCGATCCTTCTTTGGCGCGATCCTGCTGCGCCCTCTCTACTCCTCGACCACGTAATCGAAAACCATGAATGCCAGCGAGGTGAAGATGACGTCGTACACGATCAGCAGATTCAACCACGGAACTATCGCAGCCGCTTCGCCCCCGCTCAGGAAGCCCTCGCTCGCCTTTACGGCCGCGATCAGCACCGGGATCACGACCGGGAAGAGCAGGATGGGCAACATCACGTCGCGGGTGCGGGACTGGACGGCCATGGCTGCCAGCAACGTGCCGACCACGATGTATCCGATGGAGCCGAGCAGCAGGATCAACATCAATCCGGGCTGCAACAGGTTGACCCCATAGAGGAAGGAATAAACCGGCAGCACGATGGCCTCGACGATGAGCATGAACGCCAGGTTGCTGATCACCTTGCCGAAGTAGATGGCAGAACGGTCCACCGGCGCGAGCAGCAGACCATCGAGTGAACCCTGGTCCTTCTCGATGCTCATGGAGCGGTTGAGCCCAAGAGTGCCGGCGAACGCGAAGGTAGCCCACAGCACACCCGAGGTCACCGACCGGCGCGTGGAGATATCGAGCTCCAGCGCGAAGTTGAAGATGATGATGACGAGCAGCGCGAACACCAGCATGGCCGTAAATAGCTCGCGTGAGCGAAACTCGGCAGCCAGGTCCTTCCAGGCTACTGCGCCGATGGCGCGCAGGAAGGCGCTTACGGGTGATTCCTTGCGGAAGGTCTTCTCAGCACGCGGCATATCAATCTGCCAGGGAGCGCTTGTAGAACGCCAACAGGTTGCTGTTGCGCAGCTGCTGACGAGTAGTGGAAGCGACGATCACGCCGCGCGACAGGACGTCGTAGCGTGTGGCGAGCGTTTCGGCGCGCGCCAGGTCATGCGAGGTCATCACCACGGTGCGGCCCTGGGCAGCCACCGATTTGAGGACTCTGTCCAGCATGGCCGAGGCGTCCTGGTCGAGGCCCGTGTGGGGTTCGTCGAAAAGCATCACATCGGGATCGTGCAGCACGGCCCGCCCGATGGCCAGCCGCTGCTGCATGCCGCGCGAGAATGTGCGGACGAGGTCGCCGCGGCGGGCGGTCAGGCCGATCAATGCGAGCACCTCATCGATGCGCTTGGTCAGATCCGAGAGGCCGTACAGGCGGCCGTAGAAGCGTAAGTTCTCCTGCGCTGTGAGATCGCCGTAAAGCAGCGGCGTGTGGGACACCACACCCAAACGGGCGCGCACGGCAGCGGCCTGATGCGGGAGGCGATGGCCGGCGACGCGCACCTCGCCCAGCGACGGCTGTGAGAGGGAAGCCAGGATGCGCAGGAAGGTCGTCTTGCCCGCGCCGTTCGGCCCGAGCAGCGCCACGAACTCGCCCTCGCGAACATCCAGATCCAGGCCGTTCAGCACGGTCTTGGTGCCGAAGCGCTTGACCAGTTTCCGCACCTGGATCATGGAGGTTTCAGCGGTTGCGCGGGCGCGAGGCGAAGGAGGCAACAGAAAATCCTGATCTAGCTCAATTGCTTGAGAGTCTCTTTAAGCTCGGCCCGCCGTGTTTGGTAGGCGCTATCGGAGATCTTGCCGGCGCGGTGCAGATCATCCAGCGCCAAGATCGCATCCAGGACCTCGTCCGTGGAGTCGAACTCAGACTCGATTTCACCGCCCTCCATCTCGACACGCCGCCGCTCGCGTACGTAGAGGTAGATGCCACCGAGGATCAGCGCCAGACCTAGGGCCGCGCCGCCGATCAACCAGCCCTGGTGGGCCTGCAGTCCGGTCGCCGAACTGGCCTTCGGTTGCCCGCTCACCTTGAAGTCCAGGCTTTCACCGGACTTCAGCCCGGCTGCTGAAAACTCCTGGTAGTTGTTGTTCTGGAAGACCTGGATGCCCTCGGACGCCAGCTGTGGCCCAACGACCTTTACGCCTTCGGGCACTAGCAGCAGGATCGAGGGTGCGTCGAGGGCCAGCGGCTGCTGGAACTCGAGCGATTTCTCGTAGGGCAGATTGAAGAAGGCGATGATCGAGTAGGGTTTGTCAGTGGGCACGACCGCCAGACCTTGATCGGCAGAAACGAACGAGGCGCTGTCCTGACCAGCCTCATAGCCGGTGTTGGTGGCACCCGTGGGCAGCTGGATGAAGGGGATGGTGGCGCCGTCCGTGGAGATGATCACGGCTTTGTCGCTCTTGTTGCTAAAGGCGAAGATCTCCAGTACTTGCACCGTTCCCGGCGTGCCGAAGTCGGTATAGATGTGCATCTGGTCGAGCTGAAGCAGGCTCACGTCGGAGCTGGGCTCGAACAGGCTGAACGGCGGAAGCGTGATGGAAGTTGTGCCTTCCGCAGCGGCCTCGAAACCAGACCGGTAGGTAATGCCGGAATAAACGACCTCGGCAAGGAAAATGCGATTGACAGGCATCTCCACATTCTCGAATGCGAAGTTGCCGTCGGCTCCAAGCGAAGTGGAGCTCGTGAGCACTTCCAGCGGACCGGAGGTCTGATCTGCGCCGTGGTCAAAGCCATGCAACGTGACCGTGAGCCCCTCCAACTTGCCTGCGGCGCTCATCTGAACCGTGCCGGTCACGGTGCCGATGCCCGCGATGGCGGGCGTGCCGGTCTCCACCGAGGGAGTGCCATCCACGAATGTTGCCTGGGCGGTGGCTTCAGGTTGAGCAGTGACTTCGACTGGACTGCCGAAGCTCAATGAACGGATGTGTGCCGCGGCTGCATATGCGTCGTCATCGGAGTAGTCCTTCGCAAAGGCGGGCACGTCGGCTTCGCCGGTGCGGATAATCCGCACAAGGTCCGTGTCCGAAAGCGCAGACAACTTCTCCAAGTTCGTGAAGGCTGCGGCGCACTGCGGGCAATCGGCCTCGACCAATGAACGGCCGCGCTCAAGAGCATCCGGAGTAGTGTGCAGTGTGAGCACGTATGAGATCACATTCCAGCGGTCCTGGTCGCTGAGTGCGCCCACGAATGGCGGCATGAAGCGATCGAGATTGCCTTGCGTCACGACCTTGAACCATTGAGCCGGCGAGGCATTGCGGGCGACCTCCGCCAATCCGATGCCCGGTACAGTGACGGGCAGCTGCATGCTCTGTGGGCCATCGCCCAGGCCGGTCGTGCCGTGGCAGGCCGCGCAGTGCTCTGCGAAGATGGCCGCACCTTTTTGCACATCAGGCGCCGAGGCAGGGTACAGGGCGCCGAGCGTCGGCATCGGCGTCGGAGGAATGTAATCCGGCGGGGGGGTGATGTCCTCGGCCAGGGTGAAATTGCAGCCTGCGAGCGCCAGGGCGGCGCCGGCTACCAGGAGCAGGGAAGAGAACTTCATCAAATACCTCGTGGGCCTACTGCAGCGACTGGCCGCAGTTGGGGCAGAAGCGGTCGCTCGTCAGGATGGGCCGGCCGCAGCGGGGGCAGAAGCCGGCGGCTGTGGAGCGGCGCGCGGCACGACGCGCGGCCAGCATGGACTCGATTTTGTCATCGGCGAGCGTCCCGCCAGTACGCTGGCCCGCGGCCGCCTGTTCGATGCGCGCGTTTGCATCCAGGCCGTTCGCCGAGAGAGACTGCGGCGCGAGCTCGTCAAGTCTCTTCAGCACACCCGCGCCCTGCTGCAGCAGGAGCGTGCGCTGAGAAGGGTAGGCAGCTTCGGGGACTTTTCCCAGCTTGAAATCGAAGTCAAGCTCTTGAAGCGCGGTGATGATGCGATCCCGTTCGGCCAGCAGCGCCGAGACCTCGGGCGACTCATCCAACGCGGGCGGATTTGCACCGCGCAAATAGGGTGCCGCGAGAAAATACCCCACAGCCAGAAGCAAGGCTAACAGCAGCAAGATGGCGCCAAGATCCACTATCCCTCCTATTGCAGCAACGGATCGATGATGGCTCGGATCTGGGCCTCGGATGTGAACGGCCCCACCTGCACGTACCGCAGGACGCCGTCCTTATCGATGAAGTAGGTCTCAGGCACGCCCTTGATGCGGAAGAGCTGCGAGATGCGCGTGCCAATATCCGGACCATTGGCGTAGGTGATGCCGAACTTCTTCAGGTACTCGCGCGCTTCGGGCTCGGTGTCCACGTAGTCGACGCCAAGGAAGACCACGTCGCCGCGGGGCTGGTAGTGGGCCCAAGACGAGCGCAGATCGGCGGCCTCCTGCTCGCAGGGTTTGCACCAGGAGGCCCAGAAATTGATGAGCAACACCTTGCCACGCAACTGGTCCAGGCTCACCTGGGATTGGCCGTTGTACTCATAGCCGCTGAAGAGCGGTGCCTCGAAGTTAGCCACCCGCTCGCCAGGCTGTGCCGTGCCGCGCTGCGTGCGGTTGAGGCTGATGGCAACGAGCACAAGCAGCCCGATCAGCCCAACCCAGATCAGAACCTGTGCCCAGATGGGCACGCCACGGCGCTTCGGAGCCGTCGTCATCGTTTCGGTCATGTCTATGTTCCCATTTCCCACCGCCCGGTCAATTCCCAGTGTCGCACCGGGCCAAATTCAGTGCACGGATCCAACGCGGATCAAGATCGCTTTTTGACCTCGTCCTCCAGGCGCGCCACGTAATCGTCAGGAGCGCCCTGCGATGGTGCGGAGGCCGAATCGCCTGCAGCCTTTTCGGCAGCGGATGCGGTCCATCCCCGCAGCGAGCGCACAAACAGGATGATGCCCGCCAGGATGATAACCCCAGGCAGGATGTAGAAAAGCCAATTCAACCCGGTGCGCGGCGGCTCCGCGAGCACACGCGCGCCGTACTGCTCGACGAAATACTGCTGGATCTGCGCTTCGGTCTTGCCCTCCGAGAGCTGCTGGCGAATCAGGTCGCGCCACTGCCGGCATGCCTCCGTGGGGCACACGTCCAGGGGCGTGTTCTCGCAGACCGGGCAGTAGAGTTGGTGAGCGATGCGATTCACTTCATCGTCGGTCGGCGTGGGCGCCTGGGCGCCGGCACTCTGCCAGGATGCGGCAACAAGCAGCACTGCCGCAAGCAGCGCCAGGCACAACGAGCCTGCCAGCATGGTGCGGTGGTGGAATGTGTTCATCATGATGCCATCCCCTCGGCGAGCTGATGGTTGTGCACGAGGCTCAATCCGCAGCGCTGGGCTGGTGGCCATCTGCCGGCACGATGCGCCCGCGCCGAACGCGGACATCCGCGCCCTCGCGCCGCGGCACGGCCGCCATCACGATGCCGATCACAAAGACAAACGCGCCGATCCAAAGCCAATTGACCAACGGATTGACGAAGACCTTGAAGGTGGCACCCTCGGCGGTAGCCGGCTGCCAATCGATCAGCAGGACGTACAGATCATCTTTCATGGTGGCGAATTCACCCGGGATGGTCGAATTCTGCTGCGCGTCGGGGTAGTAGTCAATGCGCGGGTGCAATTCACCCAGATAGGTGCCTTGAGGATTGTAAACGCCGACGACGGCGCGCGTCACCTGGCGGCCGTCCGCGGCGCGGAACTGCGCAATAGAGTCATACTTCACGCTGTAGTCACTCAGCTGGATGGTACCGTTCACGGCAAGAGTGGACTGCGTCTCCACCTGGAAGAAGCTGATGCCGAGGATGCCGATGGCCATGAGCATCATGCTGATATGCACGATGTAGCCCCCATAGCGCCTTGGATCCCGTGCGAAGAGCGCCCACAAAGCGCCCCCGAGCGACTCATTGTGTGCCCGCATGCGAGCGCCGGTGGAGCGCCAGAACTCCTGGAAGGTGATCAGCAAGACGAACGCGATGAGGAAGAACCCGAGGAGCGCCAGCCCATTGCGCGTGTAGGTGAAGAACAAGGCCACGGTGATGAGCACGGCAACTGCCACCGATTTCCAGATCTGGCGTCCAAGCGTGCGAAGCGAGGATGTGCCCCAGGCCGAAAGAGGTGCAGCGCCCATGAGGAGCATGAGGGCCGCGAAGAGCGGACCGACAATGCGCGTGTACCAGGCTGGACCAAAGGTGACTTTCTGGCCCGTCAGGAGCTCCGAAAAGATTGGAGCAACGACCCCGAAGAAGCACACAAAGAGCACCAACAGGAAGAACAGATTATTGAATAGGAAGAAGGACTCCCGTGAGAGCATGGATTCCAACTCGGTCTCACCGCGGAGCTCGGGCCAGCGACGGATGAGCAGAGCGCACGACGTAATGAAACTGAAGCCGATGAAGGCAAAGAAGGCCGGGCCGATGGCGCTCTGGGCAAAGGCGTGTACAGATGAAAGCACGCCAGAGCGGGTAAGGAACGTGCCGAAGATGACGAGGCAGTAGGTGAGAATGATCAGCAGCATGTTCCAGTGCTTGAATATGCCGCGTTTCTCCTGGATCATGACCGAATGCAAGAACGCCGTCCCCGTTAGCCAGGGCATGAAGGCAGCGATCTCGACGGGATCCCAGCCCCAGAAGCCTCCCCATCCGAGCACGTCATAGGCCCAGCGGCTGCCGAGCACGAGGCCGAGCGAAAGGAACATCCAGGCCCAAAGGGTCCAGCGCCGTGTCAGGCGGATCCAGCGGTCGTCGCTGCGGCCCGTGATCAGGGCGGCGATGGCGAAGGCGAACGGAATCACGAAGGATACAAAGCCCAGGTACAGCATGGGCGGATGGATGATCATGCCCGGGTGCCTCAGCAGCGGATTTAGACCGCGACCATCCGCGGGGAAGAAAGCAGTGGCGTTGGCGGGTGCGAACATGCTGGTGATGACCTCGCCCGATTGCGACTGCCAGTAGCGGGC
>DATDCZ010000129.1:0-1770 GCA_036524055.1 Anaerolineales bacterium
CTGCAGCGTGGCGTGGCTGATGTTGTACTGATGGAACAGGATCTCCCCGATCTCCTGCTGGATGCGCTTGGCCTCGCTGATGGCCATATCGTCCGTCAGGACGTGAGCCGAAAGCGCCCGCAAGCCCTGCGTGATGCTCCATACGTGCAGGTCATGCACCCCGTTCACGCCCTTCACTTCGATCAGGCTCGAGACCAGGCTGGCCGTATCGATATCGGTGGGCGTATTCTCCAGCAGTATGTTCACCGCTTCCCGCAGGATTCCCCACGCGTTCCACATGATCAGCACACCGATCAGCACGCTGACCAGAGGGTCCAGCCAGTTCATGCCCGTGAACGCGATCACGACGCCTGCCGAGATTGCGCCCAGGGTCGACAGCGCATCGCCCATCAGATGCACGAACGCGCTGCGCACATTCAGGTCCCCCTGGCTCCCCGCGCGCACCAGCCACGCCGTGCCGGCATTGATCAGCAGCGCCACGATGCCGACGCCGATCAGGATGCCTGAGTCCACCTCGGGCGGTGTCATCAGCCGGCGGTAGGCTTCATAGAAGATGTATCCGGCCACCAGCACGAGTGTTGTGGAGTTGAATAGCGCCGCCAGGATTCCCACCCTGTGAGAACCGAAGGTCCGCGTGCTATCGGCGGGTTGGGTCGTCAGGCGCAGCGCATACCAGGTGATTCCCAGCGCCATCACGTCCGTGATGTTGTGTGCCGCATCCGAAAGCAGCGCCAGGCTGCGGCCCCAGTATCCCGCTGCGGCCTCCACCCCGACGAAAGCCAGCGTCACCACCATCGCGATCACGATGCGCCTGGCCGTACGCTCCGCCTGTACGGACCCTTGCCCGTGGGCCCTCATCTGCAGACTCATAGGCCGCTATTCTAACGCCGGAGCCCCTCGAGGGGGTCCTCTAGGCTGGCTGCTTCATCCGGGCGCATCATTGTTGCCCATTGTTTGGGCAGCGGCGCGATTTTGAGCCGAGCGAGCACCTGGCAAGCATCGGCCGTCCTTGCGCCACGAGGCGCAAGGGTCGCCGCTCCTCATTGACCCTCATTGAGCCTCATTGTTCCCCATTGACTGAGCACCGGCACGATGTTCTCCCGGCATCAGGGGAAGCCTGCGACATCGACCCTCGGGCTTCCTCTTTCCTCATCACGGGCCAGATTCGCGCATTGCGCGAGCCTGCGAAAAGAGAATGGTTGGGAAGAGCGCCCAACCATTCTCTTTTCGTCTCGTTCCCCTCTCCCTTTGGGAGAGGGGCAAGGGGTGAGGGGTGAAGGTGTGCCGGCACCACGAGGCCCAGCGATCCCAAGCGCCAAGCCCCTTACTTCCCCATCTCATTGACCCCCATTGTTTCCCCATCGGTGCCTTTTCGTCCGTCGCGCCAATCCGCAGCCAGAAAGCAGAGCTCCGCCTCCTTGGCGGTGTCCTGCTTTGTACCGGTGGCTTCAGTTGCTCGCTCGCCGCAGGAAGAACTTCGTGATCTCCTCGATGATCGCCGGCATGATCGCCAATCCCAGCACCACCCCCCACTCGCGCGGGGTCGGGAAATGTGTGTTGAAGATCGGCTGCAGGAATGGCACCGACACCACCAGCAGCAGCAGGATGATCGAGACCAGCACGGCCCACTGCATGGTCTTGTTGGAGAATATGCCGATGCTGAAGATCGAGGCGAACTCCGACCGCACGGTGTAGGCCCGGAAGAGTTCGCACAGTGACAGCGTGGCGAATGCCATCGTCTCGGCCGTCTGCACGTCCACGCCGGTCCAG
>DATDCZ010000130.1:0-16008 GCA_036524055.1 Anaerolineales bacterium
CCCACGGTCTGCCGGAAGGCGTGGTGTTGAACGTCAACGTCCCCTACCTGAAGGAATCCGAGCTCAACGGCTACATGATCACACGTCAGGGACTGCGTGTCTATCGCGACGCACTGGACCAGCGTCTCGACCCACGCGGCCGGCCGTATTACTGGATCGGCGGAGAGGCCCCCACCGGCGTGGATGAAGAGGGTACCGACGTCGGCGCCTTGCTCCAGGGTTATGTCTCCATCACGCCGCTGCAGTTGGATCTGACCAACTACAAAGCCATGGAGGCATTGAAGAAGTGGAAATGGGGATGAATTTCGCCCGGGGAGGGCAGCATGCTGGACACACCCAACTACTCCGCGGATCAGCTCCAGGGTTTGCGGCGCTTCTTTCACGCCATGAACTACTTCATGGTCTTCATGCTGAAGCTCGGCCTTGGTCACGTATGTGAGTGGTGGCCGCAGGGCTTTGGCCGCATCATGCTGATCGAGCACCGGGGCCGCCGTAGCGGCAGGCACTACACCACACCGGTCAATTACGCACCCGTCGACAGCAACGTTTATTGCCTGGCGGGCTTCGGTCCGCGCACCGACTGGTACCGCAACATCATGGCTGATCCCAACGTGCGGTTGTGGCTGCCGAGGGGCAAGCGCGGCGCCCGTGCCTCCGATGTATCTGGATCGCCTGAACGGCTTCGCCTGATGCGCCAGGTGATCATCGGCTCGGGCTTTGCCGGCCCGCTCATGGGCGTCGACCAGCGCAAGTTGTCCAACGAGCAGCTCGACGTTATCACCAGGGACTATCGCCTCGTGCAATTCAAATTGGAGGGCTGAAATGCCTTATCTCGCTTCTGACTCACGCTACGACAAGATGAGCTACCGGCGCGTGGGCCGCTCCGGGCTCAAATTGCCGGCCATTTCCCTGGGTTGGTGGTACAACTTTGGCGGGGTGGATCGGTTGGAGAACGGGCGAGCGATTGCCCGCCGCGCCTTCGATCTCGGCATCACACATTTCGATCTTGCCAACAACTACGGTCCGCCGCCGGGTTCTGCCGAAGAGAATTTCGGCCTGCTGTTCAAGCAGGACTTCCACCCCTACCGCGATGAACTGATTATCTCTACGAAGGCCGGCTACGATATGTGGCCCGGACCCTACGGCGAATGGGGCTCGCGCAAGTACCTGCTCGCCAGCCTGGACGCATCGCTCAAGCGCATGGGCCTCGACTACGTCGACATCTTCTATAGTCACCGCCCCGATCCTGATACGCCACTCGAGGAGACCATGGGGGCGCTGGATGCGGCCGTCAGGCAGGGGAAGGCGCTCTATGCCGGCATCTCGAACTATCGCCCCGAGCAGACAAAGCAGGCGGCCAGGATCCTGCGCCAGCTGGGGACGCCCTGCCTCATTCACCAACCGCGCTACAACATGCTGCATCGCGGCGTCGAGCGTGAGCTCTTTGATGTCCTGCTGGAGGAGGGCATCGGCTGCATCGTTTTCTCGCCTCTCGAGCAAGGTCAGCTTACTGACCGCTATCTCAGCGGCATCCCCCAGGGCGCCCGCGCCACCAAGACCGAGCGCGTTTGGCTGACCCCCGATGACGTCAAGCAGAATCTTCCGAAAACACGACAGCTCAACGATCTTGCTCTCAAACGAGGTCAATCATTGGCGCAGATGGCGCTTGCCTGGGTGCTCCGGCTGCCAGCAGTGACCTCCGCCCTCATAGGCGCAAGTAGTGTCCAGCAGCTCGAGGACAACCTGGCCGCCCTCAACAACCTGAAGTTCTCCGACGAGGAGTTGGCCGAGATTGACAAGATCCTGCAAGCCTAGTGGTTTGCACCGAGCGCGACAACGAAACAATTCTGGGAAATGCCGCCCCCAACGGGCTTGGCAGCCGGATTGTGATTGCAGTCGGCCCTCTGAAAAAGGGTATGGGGCGCAAGGGGCACTCGCCCCATACCCTTTTTCAGCCTCTCTCCCATCTCCCTTTGGGAGAGGGGTCAGGGGTGAGGAGTGAGGGCTGCGCGGCGGCATAGCCACTCGCCCACTTGGAGAAGAGCGTGAAATTCACCTCCCCTCCCTCCCGTCAGGAATTCAACGAACGCGTCTGGGGCCTTGCCCGCAAGATCCCGCGCGGCAAGGTCGCAACGTATGGCCAGCTCGCCCTGATGCTCAAACCGCCGCCTGGCATCGAAGACTCCACGTACCGTGCTTTCGGACCGCGTTGGGTTGGTGGCGCCATGGCTGGCTGCCCGGATGACGTCCCCTGGCAGCGAGTCATCAACTCACAGGGCAAGATCAGTCAGCGACCCGGAGCAGAAAAGCAGCGCAACTTGCTCCAGGGTGAAGGTGTAGAGTTCGAGAACGACAGAATAGATCTGAAGAAGTACGGTTGGCAGGGCTTCAACGAATAGATGCGTATGCAAGAAGAGGGTGTGTCGTACAACACACCCTCTTCTTCTTTTCCCTTCGTTCGGCTTATGTTATCTCAATGGCTAGCTCGGGCCGAAATACACATCCGTCGGCTTTAGCTTCGAGTTCCGCAGGAAGTGCGGCTTCACTGGCATTCCGATCCAGTTAAGTGAGGGAGCCGCGGGATCCACCCCCATCAACCGGGTGAGCAGGAGCGTATTCACCCCCTCGAACTCGATCAGCGCCAGTACATACGGCGTCTCGGGCAGGAATTCCTCCGAGCCGAAATAACACACGGTGAAGGCGTGCACCTTTGCCGGCAGATTCGTGATATCCACCCACTTGGTTTCACTTCCCGAATACATGTCATGGCCGCGCGGATTGGCATAGACGTAGCCGGTCTTTGGGTCGCGACTGCCCAGGAGGTGCTTGTTTGAAAGCCCGGCGAACCAGGGGCTGTCCTGACCGTAGGAGTGCAAATAGGTTATCTTGTACTCCTGCTCGATCTGGATCGGCGTCATCTTCTTGAGGAACTCGAGCGACTCCTCGTCGGTGCCGACAGGGAATGGCACACCGTGAACGATATAGCCGCCAAGCGTTTCATCTCTGCGTGCAGGTAGCTTCGCCATGGCTCATGCCTCCCTTTCAAGCACTGACACGGATACGTAGGTGCCGGTGCCGGCATGCGAGTGGATCGCCCCTCGCTTCGCGTCTTTGACCTGCAGCCGGTCGTCCTTGAAGTGCTTCTTGATGCTGCCCTGCAGCTGCCACATGGCGAACACGCCTTGCATCAGGCCCGTCGCGCCGACGGGGTGACCGCAGGCGATCAGTCCGCCGGAGGGATTGACCGCGCAAACCGTCTTGTCTTTCAACTTCAGCCCGTAATCGATTCCTGGCAAGAACGCCTTTCCGGACTCTGCGAACGCGCCACCCTCACCGTAGCGGCACAGTCCCAGATCCTCATAGGTTTGCAGCTCGGATGAAGTGTAGGCGTCGTGCAGTTCGACGAAATCCAGCTCCTGCAGCGGATCCTTGATTCCGGCGTGCTTGTAAGCCATATTGCCGGCGGTGCGGCCCGCCCGGAACGAATGTACTCCGGGATAGCGCGTGCCGCGGTCCCACAGATTTCGGTAGTAACGCTTCGTCTCGTCTGACGAGCGTTCCTGCTCGGTGGCGTAATCGGACATGAACGTGTTGTAGTCCACGTGCGGGCGGTCCGCCATGCGCATGGCGTCTGTCCCGCGGCCAATGCCCGTGACCTTTACGAGCGGCCGCGGGATCTTTGCGCCTGCGGCTTCCAGCTTCTGCACGCCCTCTTCCGAGGCGAAGATCACCGCCGCCGCTCCGTCGGACATCACGCAGATGTCCAGTCGCGTCAACGGCCAGGCCACCATGGGTGCCTGGCGCACATCCTGGATCGTGATGCGCTGGCTCTTCTGCGCATACGGGTTGTGGAAGGCATTGATGTAGTTCTTCACGCTGATATGCGCCATCTGCTCCGCGGTGGTGCCGAACTCCTTCATATGCCGGGTCACCATCATGGCGTAGTACCCGGAGTAGAAACCTCCGACGGGGTAGTCGAACGACACGTCGGAGGCCAGGGCGATAAACTCGTTTCCCTTCCATGTCTCAACATGCGACATGGTTTCGAATCCGTATGCCACGCAAACGTCCATGTGACCGCTGGCAACGGACTTCCACGCCTCCTGGAAGCATAGGCCTCCGGTGGCGCCGCCGCCTTCCACACGATGGCTCGGCTTCGGGCACAGGCCAAGGTAATCCTGCGCCATGATGCCGGCCATCAGCTGCCGTGCAAAGTGGTCGGAAAAATACGAGGCCACCGATCCGTCGACCACCTTGGTGAACGCCGGGAAGTCCAGCCCGAGGTCGGCGACGGCATAGTCGTACGCTTCTTTGATTACAGCTTGGAATGTTTTATCCGGCCGCGCTTTGGCGAACTTTGAAACGCCCCCCGATATTGCATACACAGGTCTCATGCGCTCCTCCGCCTACTGATTGGGTGCGCTGATTTTACAGGAAAATGGCTTTCAGGTGGTCAAGTCTGCCAAGGTGTTATCATCGGCAATAGGCAACCATGACCTTTCCATCCGCCCACGCTGCAGGCAGCCCGCATCATTTCCTCGCACAGCTCGTCGGGGGCTGGACCGGCACGACCAGCACCTGGCTCGATCCGGACGGCGACCCCACGGATTCCGCGACCCAGGGAAGCATCCAGCTGATACTTGACGGACGCTTCATCATCTACCTCTATCAGTCGATCGTCGATGGCGAGTCGCACCACGGCATGTTCACCTTTGGCTATGACACTGCCCTCGATCAATACGAGGCCAGTTGGGTGGATAGCTTTCATAACAACACGGCCATTATGTATTGCACCGGCAATCCCACGCCCAAAGGCTTCTTCGTTCTCGGAAGTTACCCCGATCCCGAGGGCGGGCCGGATTGGGGCTGGCGCACCGAAGTCGAACTCATGGATGCCGATCACCTGAGCATCACCGCCCGCAATATCAGTCCCGAGGGCGGCGAGTCGCTCGCCGCCAGAACGCTTTTGACTCGCCTGAAACGCTGAGCCAGCCCTGGCGCATCGCACCGGAGACCCACCATGCCGCGCAGCCGCCCCATGACTGTCATCGCCGCCTTGCTCCTGCTAACGTCCGCGTGCGTCCCCATCTTGCCGACCCCTGATGACTTCCCTCCGCCTCCTTGGACGCCGATTGTCGAATTCCCCACTCCTGCGGCTCCACCCACGGCCACCTTGGCGCCTCGCCTTCGACCCATCCTGCCTTCGGATATGGGCGAGGCGCGCACGCTCTTTCTGCTGACACAGGTGGCCATCACCGCCGGCGATTCAGGCCTCGTCGCCGAGCGGGTGCTGTATCCGATCACCGTCGATCTGGATGGGCGCCCCACGACCATCAGCTCTGCCAGCAGCTTTGAGGAGGCATATCCGACGATCTTCCATGGTCGCCTCCAGGATGCCATTCTGAGGGCTTCGGAGGACGACCTCGTCCTTATGCCGGATGGCATCCGCGCCGCGGATGGCGCCCTATGGTTCAATCTCTATTGCGTCGATCCGGCCTGCACTGAATCGCGCTTCCTCATCACGCGCATCAACAACTGACGAGGTAGGTATGCATTCCCGACGCGCACTCCTCTATGTTCCTGGTGATGACCTGCATAAGGTCGAGAAAGCCGCCTCCCTGGATGTGGATTGTATTTGCCTGGACATGGAGGACGGCGTTGCCCAGAGCCAGAAGGCGCAGGCGCGTACCGTCATCGCCGCCGCCCTGGACAGCGTGGACTTCGGCAAGTCCGAGAGGCTTGCCCGAATCAATAGCGTCGGTTCCGGTCTTGAAAAGGATGATCTGCAAGCTGTCCTGCCGCACCATCCGGACGGCATAGTCATCCCCAAGATCGAGGAACTCAAGCACATCCAGTGGGCCAGCGACCTGATCGAGGCGGCCGAACTCACGTATGGTTGGCCGATCAACTCTATTCGGTTGCTTGTGGATGTCGAGACCCCCAAAGGAATCTTGAACCTGAAGGAGATCGCCTCCCACTCGCGGCTGGACGCGTTGATCTTCGGTGGCGAGGATTTCGCCGCCTCTATCGGAGCTACGCGGACGGTCGAAGCCACCGAGCTCCTGTTCGGCCGCCAGTCGGTTCTCACCGCTGCGGCTGCGTTCGGACTGCAGGCCATCGATATGGTTGCTATCGACTTCAAGGACCTTTCCGCGTTGCGCCGCGAGGCGCGCTTTGGAGCGATCCTAGGCTTCACCGGCAAGCAGATCATTCATCCGGCGCAGGTCGAGCCGGTGCAGACGGGTTTCACGCCCAGCGATCAGGCGATCATTCACGCGCGCCGCGTCGTCGATGGTTTCGAGGCCAGCAAGAAGGCAGGCAAGGGCGCCTTTGCCCTCGATGGCAGGATGATCGACATGCCGCTGGTGAAGAACGCTGAGAAGGTGCTGGAGCGGGCCAAAGCCGCGGGGAAGGCCTGATGCCCCTGGCGAAATCGGTCGTCATCACTGGCGCCTCCACGGGCATCGGCCGGGCCTGCGCCTTGCACATGGACACCCTGGGCTGGCAGGTCTTCGCGGGCACTCGCACGGAGTCCGATGCACAATCCCTGCGAGGCGATGCTTCCGAGCGGCTTCAGCCTCTCATGCTGGACGTCACCGATCCCCACACGATCGCTGAAGCGCGGGCGGCGGTCGAGCGATTCATCGGTGATACGGGCCTCTCAGGACTGGTTAACAACGCCGGCATCGCTTACGGGGGGCCGGTGGAATTGCTCGAGCTCGATGAGCTCCGGAGAGCCTTCGAGGTCAACTTCTTTGGCCTCATAGCTGTGACGCAGGCGTTCATTCCCTTTCTTCGAAGGGGGCGAGGCCGGATTGTGAACATGAGCTCGATTAGCGGAATGATCGCTTCGCCATTCCTCAGCCCCTACTCAAGCAGCAAATGGGCCCTCGAGGCGCTGTCAGATGCGCTGCGGGTGGAACTCCATCCGTGGCAAATCGAAGTGTCCGTAGTGCAGCCCGGGGCGATCGATACACCCATCTGGAGCAAAGGCCTGCATACTGCCAATGGCATTTTGGATCGGCTGCCGAAGGAGCGCATGGCCATGTATGCTGCCGAAGTCGAGCGATTCGAGGCGGGATTGCAGCCACATGGTATTCCGCCATCGTCTGTCGCACGGGCGGTTGCGCACGCGCTGACGTCCAGCCGTCCTCGCACCAGGTATCGCGTCGGGCGGGATGCCACGCTCGTTCAGTTCTTCCAGCACGTGCCGGATCGCATGCGTGATGCGTTCTTCCTCAGCAAGTTGAATCGGCGGCGCTGAGATGCTCTCCATCCTCTACGGTCTTATTTCAGCCTTGGTATGGGGTGCCGGTGACTTCACGGGTGGTCTCGCCAGCCGGAAGACGGGCGCCTTCCGGGTGGTGCTATTCGCCGAGATCGTGGGCATGCTGGTCCTGACGCCAGTGGCATTTGCCGTCGGCGACGTCATCCCGGATAACCTGGCGTGGATGCAATCGGTGTTGGCCGGCGGCCTGGGCACCCTGGGTCTTGTGCTGCTGTACCACTCGCTCGCGACCGGCACGATGAGCATCGCCGCACCGGTCTCGGCACTGCTGGCCGCCGCGCTGCCGGTGATCGTCGGTGTCTTTACCGAAGGCCTCCCTTCCGGTCCCACTCTGATGGGTTTCGCCTTCGCCCTCATGGCCGTCTGGCTGGTCTCCCAGACCGACGACGGGCCGCGAAATATCCTGGCGCATTTGTCGGAGCTGCGTTTGCCGCTCCTGGCAGGCATCGGCTTCGGCAGCTATTTCATCCTCATCCATTCGGCCTCCACGGTGAGCACCCTGTGGCCAATGGTGGCCTCGCGCGGCGGCGGACTCATGGTGATCTTCCTCTTCATGCTTCTTCGCCGCGAGTCATATCGCGTCCCGGTGAACGTCTGGCCCCTCATCGCGCTGAACGGGATCCTGGACATCGGTGGAAATGCCTTCTACATTCTTGCAGGTCAGTTGGGGCGCCTGGATGTCTCGGCGGTGTTGAGTTCGCTGTACCCGGGTGCTACCGTTATCCTGGCCGGGCTTATTCTCAAGGAGCGCCTTTCGCGCACGCAGTGGTTTGGGATCGCGTGCGCCCTCATTGCCATCGTCTTGTTCGCATTGTGATCGGGGGCGCGGGCACGGCGCTGCTAATCGTGCCCGTCGCCTCCGGCGCGGAGGGTCAACACATGGCTGGCAGACTCGACGGCAAGACCGCGATCATCACCGGGGCCACCTCCGGCATAGGCAAGGCCACCGCCTTGCTCTTCGCTCATGAGGGCGCCTCCCTGCTCATCACCGGCCGGCGCGTCGAATTGGGCATGGCCCTGCAGCAGCAGCTCCGGGCCCTGGGTGCAAAGTCCACGTACGTCGAAGCCGATCACACGCGGCCGCAGGACTGCCAGCGCGCCGTCGACACAGCCCTCAAGGACTTTGGCTGCATAGACATCCTGTTCAACAACGCCGGAATCGTCACCAGCGGAAATGCCGAAACCACCACGGACGAGGTGTGGGATCAGACCATGGCCGTGAACGTCACCGCAGTCTGGCGCATGAGCCGTCTGGTCATCCCCCACATGCGCCAGCAGGGCGGCGGCGTGATCGTGAACAATGGCTCCGATTGGTCCGTGGTCGCCTCGGCGGATGCATTCCCCTACATCACCAGCAAGGGCGCAGTTGGATTGATGACCAAGGCCATGGCCATGGACTATGCCCGCGAGAACATCCGGGTGAATGCCGTTTGCCCCGGCGATACGATCGTGGAGCGCTGGCTTGAAGAGGGCTACTTCGAGGGCTCCGGAGCCGTCAGTATCGATGAGGCGCTCAAGGAATCGGCGGAGCACATCCCCCTTGGGCGTTACGGCCGCCCCGAGGAGATCGCCCGCGCCGTTCTGTTTCTGGCCAGCGACGACTCCTCCTTTGTCACCGGGCACCTGCTGCTCGTGGATGGCGGAAATACGGCCCAATAGCCAACCGACCGGATTCTCTAATATCCCTCTTACGCACGCAGTCTTGACACGCCTACTCGCCGCGTCTAAAGTTAAGCCTGCTTAATTACCAAGCTGGCTTAACTATGCCGAAGTCTGTCAATTTCACGCAAGCCCTCCGCACCTGGATGGATGTTGCCATGCCCCGTTCGATGCGCGGCTGGGCGCATCACGCCAAGGCCTCCGGCCTTTCCATGCCGCAGTTCAGCATCCTGATGCAGCTCTACCATCGCGGCCACTGCGGCATATCCGATCTCAGCGAGCGCTTCGAGATCAGCCCCGCGGCCGCCAGCCAGCACGTCGATAACCTCGTACAGGCAGGCCTGATCGAGCGCGGCGAATCTGGAGAAGACCGCCGGGTCCGGAATGTGCAGCTTTCAGCCAGGGGTCGCAGCCTGCTGGAGAAGGGGCTGCCCGAGCGTTATCGCTGGATGGAGAAGCTCCAGGAAGAACTTGCGCCCGAGGACCTTGCGAACATCTCCGACGCGCTGTTGAAGCTCGCCGAGGCTGCACGCAAGTTAGAGTAGACGCCCCCCGGCCACCGCACCCGATCCGCTGACGGGGAGTCTTCTACCCGTCGCGGGAGACAGCGACCCTCTGATCTGTATCTGGAGAAAGAACGCATGCAAAGTTCCATGGCTCGACCTATGACTGCCCGACGCGGGAAGCGCACTAACAGCAACCGTTCCGTCGGGCGCGCCATTCGCTACCTTACCCGCTACGGGCGCGAGGCAGCGCTGCCCTATGCCTTCCTGCTGATCGCGACCTTGGCTCAGTTGGCAGTCCCCAACATGATCCGCCGCATCCTCGACGCCGTCACCAGCGGCTACGTGGCCGATCAGGTGTTGAAGGCCTTGCCGCAAATACCGGCGCAGTTCGCAGGTGCGGCCATTCCCAAGATCCTGGCTGCACTCAATTTCCCAGCCACGTGGACACAGGCCCAGCTGGTCGCGCAGCTGAACTCCAATCTGGCCGCCGCCCCCGGCGCCCTGGTCACAGCGGTGATCGCGGTCCTGGTGCTGGCGGTTGTGCGCGGTATCTTCTCCTTCTTGCAAGCCTATTGGGCCGAGCGGAACTCGCAGACCGTGGCTTTTGACATGCGCAACGACTTGTATGCCAAGATCCAGCGCTTGTCCTTCTCCTACCATGACCAGAACCAGACCGGCCAGCTCATGGTGCGCGCCACCGATGACGTCGAAAAGGTCCGGCTCTTCATCGGCCAGGGATTGCTGCAGGTCGTCGGCGCGGTGATTCTGCTGACCGGCACGATCATCATCCTGTTCTCCTCCAATACCTCCCTGGCGTGGACAGCCATGCCGATCCTGCCTATCGCCATGGTGCTCTTCGCTGTGTTTGGCGCCACGGCACAGCCCATGTTCCGCGCTCTGCAGATCAAGCTCTCCACTCTCAACACCGTCCTGCAGGAGAACCTCGCTGGCATCAAGGTCATCCAGGCCTTCACGCGCGAGAAGCAGGAGCAGGCCAAGTTTCGCCGGGCCGCCGACGACCTGATGGGACAGGCCGTCTCGGTGGCGCGCATGTTCACCTTCCTCTTCCCCATCATCTTCCTGGTCGCCAATCTCGGCCAGGCCGCCATCTTGTACGTAGGTGGCAAACAGATCATCGCCGGCGTGCTCTCGCTGGGACAGTGGCAGGAGTTCTCGCTTTACCTGATCTACTTGTTCTTCCCCATCGCCCAACTTGGCTTCATCATTTCGCAGTTTGGCCAGGCTGGCGCCTCCGCTGACCGCATCTTCGAGATTCTGGATGCACGCTCCGACATCGTCGAGAAACCGGATGCCATCGCCCTGCCGTCCGTGAAGGGTGAGGTTAGATTCGAGAATGTCACCTTCCGCTATTTCCGTGGCGGTGATCCCGTCCTCAAGGACGTCACGTTTGAGGCGCATCCCGGCCAGCGCGTCGCCGTGCTGGGCGCCACCGGCTCCGGCAAAAGCACCATCATCAACCTGCTGCCGCGGTTTTACGATCCCACCGAGGGCCGCATTACGGTCGATGGCTACGACTTGCGCGACTTGAAGCTCGATTCTTTGCGCAGGCAGATCGGCATCGTCTTGCAGGAGACCACGCTCTTCAGCGGCACGATCCGCGAGAACATCGCCTTCGGTCGCCCGGACGCCAGCGATGAGGACGTCATCGCCGCCGCCAGGGCGGCACAGGCGCACGAATTCATCATGTCCTTCCCCGAGGGCTACCAGACCCATGTCGGAGAGCGCGGTGCCACGCTGAGCGGCGGTCAGAAGCAGCGCGTCGCCATCGCCCGTGCCCTTCTGCTTGACCCGCGCATCCTCATCCTCGACGACTCGACCTCCAGCGTTGACCTCACCACCGAGAGCCTCATTCAGGCGGCCCTGGATCGTCTGATGGAAGGCCGCACGTCCTTTGTCATTGCCCAGCGCATTAGTACGGTGATGTCTGCCGACAACATTCTGGTGCTCGAGAAGGGCCAGGTAGTGGCGCAGGGGAAGCACGCTGACCTCATGGAGAATGAACCCATCTATGCAGAGATCTACAACTCACAGATCCTGGCCTACGAGCAGGAACACGGACACGTCCGGGAAGAGAACTAACCTATGATGGGCGGTCCCGGTCGTTTCGGCAATTTGATGAATCAGGAGACGCTCAAGCCGCGCAGCTTGAGTAATACGTTGCGCCGGCTTGGGGAGTATTTTGGCCGCTTCTGGTTGGTCCTGCTCCTCGCAGTCGTCTTCGTCGTCATCGCCACGTGGACGCAGGTCACCAGCCCCGAGCTCACGGGCCAGGCGACGGACTGCTTCCTGGTTCCGCTGGGCGCGAGCCAGTTAGGTGGTCCGGCTGCGTCTTTCCCGGGCGCGCAGGCGCAGAAGTCAGCCTCCAGTTGCTGGATTGTTTCGGACCCGGCCACAATGACCGGCACGCGCTGGATCATCTCCAGTCTGTATCACCTGGGTTCCTTCGTCTCGCCGCCTGCAGCCTCCATGACCGATGCCGATCGCATGGCCGGTCTGGCACGCCTGATCGGCGTCCTCATTGCCTTGTTTGTACTCGGATCCCTCCTTACCGGCTCTACCTTCTACACCATGGCGTGGACGGGTCAGCATGTCCTTCGCGCCTTACGCGTTGAGGTCTTCGAGCGGCTGCATCAGCTCTCTCTCAGCTTCTACTCTGCCAACGAGGCCGGCGACTTGATGAGCCGCATAACCAACGACACCAGCGCCATAGAACAGGCTATCTCGTTCGCCTTGGTGAACGTCTTCAGCGGCGTTCTGCTGCTCGTTTGGGTGGCCTACAACATGTTCACCACTAGCGCGCCCTTTGCCGCCTTGGCCCTGGCGGTGACGCCGCTGATGTTCCTCGCCACCGTGTACTTCTCCGATCAGGCCCGCAAAGCCTTCCGCCGCAGTCGGCAGGAGATCGGTAACGTGAATGCGGAGTTGCAGGAAAGCATCGCCGCGGTCCGCGAGGTCCAGGCCTTCTCTCGCGCCGATGAGAACATCCAGCAGTTCAAGGAAGTCAACGCCGCCAACCGCGATGCAAATATCCGGGCAGTAACGTTTACGTCCGCCCTCTCCCCCACCCTCGAAGCCTTGGGCTACGTGGCGCTTGCGCTTGTCACGGGCGTCGGCGGCTGGTACATGCTGAAGGGGCAGACGCTGTTCGGCACTATTGTGACGTTCGGCCTGGTCGTGACCTTCCTCGCCTACGTGCAGCGCTTCAACCAGCCGTTGCAGCAGATCGCCATCCTGTGGACCAACATTCAGAACGCCATCGCCGGCGCCGAGCGCATCTTCGGTCTGCTCGACGAAGTTCCCGCCGTCCATGATCGTCCGGGCGCCACGGTCCTGCCGCCCATCCTCGGCAAGGTCGAGTTCGATCACGTCTCCCACCACTACGAGGATGGCGTGCCGGTTCTGCAGGACGTTTCCTTCACCGTTGAGCCCGGTCAGACCGTCGCCATCGTGGGCCCCACTGGTGCCGGCAAGACCACCATCATCAACCTGCTCCCGAGGTTCTACGATGTGACCCAGGGCGCGGTCCGCATCGATGGGCACGACGTGCGGGACGTGACCGTCGAATCCATCCGACGGCAGGTGGGCATCGTGCTTCAGGACACTTTCCTCTTCAGCACCACGGTCATGGAGAATGTCCGCTTTGGCCGCCCGGATGCCACCGACGAGGAAGTCCGCGCGGCTGTTCGTGTTGCCAACGCCGATTCCTTCATCGAGCGCCTCCCTGACAAATATCAGACCGTCCTCGGCGAACGCGGCTCCGGCTTGTCTCAGGGTCAGCGTCAGCTGCTTTCCATCGCCCGCGCTGCCCTCGCCGATCCGCGCATCCTCATCCTCGATGAAGCCACCTCCTCAGTCGATACGCGCACCGAGCGCCTGATTCAGAAGGCGTTCGATACGTTGCTGGAAGGCCGAACCTCCATCGTGATCGCCCATCGCCTGTCCACCATCGTGAATGCGGACCAGATCCTGGTCATCGATGATGGCCGCATCATTGAGCGGGGTCGGCATGCCGAGCTGATGGATAAGCGCGGCTTCTACCACGATCTCTACATGAGCCAGTTCCAGAAGCAGGCCGAGATCGAATCCACCCCGGCAAAGTAGCGTACGCTGGAATCTCCGCATACAATTATCCTGCAGCCCCTCCAGACGGGGCTGCAGTCGCGTATGCGCGTCGATCAATAACCACCGACCAGCATTGCCAATGGCCGTGGGCTTGACGCCGCGCCCCGTTACCCGTAACATATGCCCCGCTATAGAACATGCTTTCATCTCAGTGACATGTGGGGCGGCGTCTTCACTGGCTGTGCAAGTCACACTGCTTTGTGCCAAATCTGTTGAATAGATAAGGAACTCCATGGACTCAGGCGCTATTCGCAAGATAGATATCGACTCCGAGATGCAGCAGGCGTACCTCGACTACGCCATGTCGGTGATCGTGGCCCGCGCCCTACCGGATGCGCGCGACGGACTCAAGCCCGTGCAGCGTCGCATCCTGTATGCCATGTACGACATGGGCATCCGCGCCGATTCTGCGTACAAGAAGTCCGCCCGTATCGTCGGTGAGGTGCTCGGCAAGTACCACCCGCATGGTGATGCCGCGGTCTACGATGCGATGGCGCGCATGGCCCAGGACTTTTCCCTCCGGACCATGCTCGTGGATGGTCAGGGCAACTTCGGTTCGGTGGATGGCGATCCGCCTGCGGCCATGCGCTACACCGAGGCCCGCCTCGCCGCGCCCGCCATCGATATCCTGGCCGACCTGAACAAGAACACTGTGGACTTCGGCCCCAACTTCGACGACACGCTGTCAGAGCCGCTCGTCCTGCCATCCGCCCTGCCCAACCTCTTGGTGAACGGTGCCACCGGCATCGCCGTCGGCATGGCAACCTCCATCCCGCCCCACAACCTCGGCGAGATTGTAGACGCCCTGGTCTACATGCTCGGCCATTGGAGCGAGCTCGATGATATCGATGTCGAGCAGTTGATGAAGTTCGTCCAAGGCCCCGATTTTCCGACCGGCGGCGTGATCCTTCAGGAGGCCGGCGAAGAAGGCCTCGAGGCCGCCTACGGCTCCGGTCGCGGCCGCGTTACCGTGCAGGCCAAGACCCACACGGAGGAGATGAAGGGCGGCAAGAATCGCATCATCGTCACCGAGCTGCCCTATACGGTAAACAAGTCCTCACTGATCGAGCGCATCGCTGAGCTGGCGCGTGAGGGTCACATGGATGGCCTGGCCGACCTGCGCGACGAGTCTGATCGGCGCGGCATGCGCATCGTCATCGAGCTGACCAAGACCGCCGATCCACAGATCGTCTTGCGAGAGCTCTACAAGCGCACGCCCATGCAGACCACCTTCGGCATCAACCTGCTGGCGCTCGTCGACGGCGAGCCACGCACGCTGACGCTCAAGCAGGCGCTTCGTGTCTATCTGGAGCATCGCCTCACGGTGGTCAAGCGCCGCGCCGAGTTCGACCTCGACAAAGCCAGGCAGCGGGCCCACATCCTGGAAGGCTACCTCATTGCCCTCAAGCACCTCGATGAGGTCATCAGTCTGATCAAGAATGCCGCCGATGTCGATCAGGCTCGCACGCGCCTGATGAAGCGCTTCAAACTGACGGAGCTTCAGGCCAACGCCATCCTCGATATGCAGCTCAGGCGCCTGGCTGCCCTCGAACGCAAGAAGATCGAAACCGAATACAAGGAAGTCACAACGCAGATCAAGGACCTGGAGGCGCTGCTCAAGTCGCCCAAGCGCATGCGCGCGGTCGTTGGAGATGAGCTCACCAACGTCAAGAATGCCTACGCTGACCGCCGCCGCACGGAGATCGTCAACCTGCAGAAGGGCGGCAAAGCCGCTCGCGCCCTGACGGCCTCTGACGTGGCGCCAAAACACTTCGTTTGGGTCGGCGTGACAGCCGAGGGGCTGGTAGCACGCACTCCGGACGACAAGGCCCCGCGCCCCTCCGGCCACGATGCGCCCAAGTGGCTTGTCAAGACCACCACGGCCGACACCATCTACTTCGTTTCCAAGCTGGGCAAAGCGGCCGCCGTTGCAGTCCAATTACTGCCTCAGTCTGAGAAGCTCGGCGACGGTGCGCCGTATCACCGCGTATCGCCGCTCTCAGAGACGGACACCCTGGCAGCAGTCTTCACCCTGCCCGCTCACCGCGCTGATTACCCCGAGGGCACTTGCATCATCACCGCCACGCGCTACGGCATGATCAAGAAGACCCTGATCAGCGACCTGCCCGGTCCCTCGGCCCAGACTTTTACCCTGCTCAAGGTCAACGAAGGCGATGTGCTGACCTCAACCGGCCTCACCGATGGCAAGAAGAAGAGCATATTGCTGGCTTCCGCCGAAGGTATGGCCATCCGCTTCACTGAAGAGGACGTGCGCCCGATGGGGCCCGTCGCCGCCGGCGTAAGCGGCATCAAGCTGGAAGATAAGGACGAGGTCATAGGCATGGAGATCCTGCCGAGCGAGGGCCAGGTCTTCCTGCTCACATCGGATGGCAAGGCCAAGCGGCTCGAGTA
>DATDCZ010000131.1:0-3643 GCA_036524055.1 Anaerolineales bacterium
AGGAGTATGGTGCGGTTGAGGTTGGTCCACGAGGAGCTGGAACCGCCGGAACTGCGTCCGCTCAGGCTGCCAAGCAGGCTCATGATGTCGCCTTGGCGCATCACGAACAGCGACACGCCAAAGTAACTGAAGAGCACAACGCCGATGAATGGCAGGACGCTCCCGAATGGCGCCGGCAGGTTTGAAAGGGGGAACGCCAGCAGCGTTGCAATTACCAGGCCCACGATCAGGCCGCTGATCCCCGCCAGCAGCGTTTCGGCCGACATGCGGCCCAGCAACCCGCGGATGGTGCGCACCGGGCGCGTGGTGAAGTACGGCGTGTATAGCAAGCCGACCAGGGCGCCCAGCAGGGCAAATCCGGCAGTGTAAGGCAGGATCTGTGCTGGAGTTGCTTTTGAAATGTCGTGACCCCAAATGCCCCCGAGAATGCCGAGAATCAACATGAAAATAATGCGCAGGAAAAATTCCGTGCTCATGAGTGCTCCTCGATTTGTAACGTGCAGGATGAGAGCTTCGGTGCGACGAATGAAGAAACCCATGATAGCATGCCCGGCTCCGCCCGTCAATTCACCCGGGCGGCCCATGCTCAAAAGGGTCCTTTAGGCGTCTGCTCCTCCCCCAATGGGGGCAGGTGCAGGCGCAGTACTGCCAACTCGCATGCCTCTCATCGAATAAATGTATAATCTACGCCCTATGGCGATCGACCAATTCGGGCGCAAGATCCACTATTTGCGCATCAGCCTCACCGATCACTGCAACCTGCGCTGCATCTACTGCATGCCCGAGGACCAGACCTTCAGGCCGAACCCCGAGCTCATGCAGGACGATGAGATCGCCCTGCTGACGCGCCTCTTCGCCAGCCTGGGCTTCGATAAGATCCGCCTTACCGGTGGGGAGCCCACGGTCCGCAAGAACATCGTCGAGATCGTCCGCAGCATCGCCTCGACGCCGGGCATCGAAGCCGTCTCCATGACCACCAACGGCATCCTGCTCAAGAAGCTGGCGCCCGCTCTGGCGGAAGCCGGCCTCAAGCGGGTCAACGTCAGCATCGATACGCTGGACGCCGAGAAGTTCCAGCGCCTCACGCGCTGGGGCAAGCTGCAGGATGTCTGGGACGGCATCCTGGCCGCGGAAGCCGCTGGCATGAAGCCCGTCAAGCTCAACGCCGTGGTGGTCAAGGGCTACAACGAGGCAGACGTGATCGACCTCGCCAAGCTGACCATCGACCGCCCGTGGCAGGTGCGCTTCATTGAGATGATGCCCTTCGCCGGCGTCACCGATGTGCAGACCGGCCAGGTCATCACCGCCGCGCAGATCCAGGAGCGCATCGAGTCTGGGGTGGGGCGGCTGGACGTATCCAACGAGGGCCATCTGGATGGCGAAGCACGCGTCTTCCACATCCCTGGCGCGAAAGGCAATGTGGGCTTCATCTCGTCTGTGACCGCGCCGTTCTGCGATTCATGCAACCGCGCGCGCCTTACCGCGGATGGTCGCCTGCGGCTGTGCCTGCTGCGCGAGAACGAGGTCGACCTGCTGACGCCGCTGCGCGCGGGCGCCTCGCTGGAGGACCTGCGCCGGCTGATCCTGGATGGCATCTGGCTCAAGCCCTGGGGTCACGGCCTGGCCGAGGGCGTCATCCCGCTCAACCGCGTCATGAACGAGATCGGCGGCTGATCGCAAGCGCGCGGTCACCCGTAAATTCACTGAGGGGATTGGTAATATCGCCCCGGGCGGAGCGGGCAAGCCGCAAAGCCCAGGGGCCCCAAAATCGCAGGCAATGATCAAAGCCATCTTCTTTGACCTCGACGGCACCATCCGCTCCAACGAACCGCGCGGCACGGACGTGTTCGCAGACTACGCCGCGCTGCTCGGCCAGCGCATTCGCGATGACGACCGGCTGCGCGCCATGCGCTGGGAACACTACTACTGGGCGCTCTCGCAGGAGCTGGACGAGGACTACAAGACCTACGGCCGCCTGACCGACGACTTCTGGAGGCGCTACGCGCATCGCCAGCTGGTGGCGCTGGGGGCATCCAAGGCGCAAGCGACCGCGCTGGCCCCGAAGATGCACGCCTATATGACCGAATCCTACCGGCCCGCCAGCGTGGTGCCTGCCGAACTGCCGGGCGTCCTGCAGTCGCTGAAAGACGCGGGCCACACGCTGGGCGTCATCTCCAACCGCGAGCACCCCTTCGCGGATGAACTGGATGAGCTCGGCCTGACTCCGTTCTTCGCGCTAACCATCGCCAGCGGCGAGTTCAACACATGGAAGCCCGAGCCGCAAATCTTCCTGCACGCCTGCGCACAGCTGGGCCTGCAACCCAACGAGACCGTCTACGTCGGGGATAACTGGTTCGCGGATGTCGTCGGGGCAAAGAACGCCGGCGTGACGCCGGTGCTCTACGACCCGCGCGGCATCTTCGACGATCCCGAATGCGACGTCATCCGGTCTTTCACTGAACTTCCGCGCACGCTCCGCCTCAACGGGCGGGCGTAACTCCGCGCCGCATAACACACAGCCCCGCGTGGACGCGCCCAGGCGCTATCATCCCCTGCTCGTCGCACTGCACTGGCTGGTCGCCATACTGGTGGCGCTCAACCTTTACCTGGGCATCTTCATCTTCATCCCTCACGGCCACACCGACCCGACCCTCGCGGTGCACATGGCGAGCGGCATCGCGGTGCTGGCGCTCGTCATCACCCGCTTCGGCGTGCGGCTGCGCGCGGCGCGCCCTGCGGAAGCCACCTCGGGCAGTGTTGCATTGGATATCTTCGCCAACGGCGTGCACTACGCGCTGTACACCATGCTGATCGCCACCACGGTCGTCGGCGTGATCTTCGCGGTGCGGACCAACCACTTCCAGGAGGCGTTCCTGGGTGCGGAGGAGCCGGCCGGCGCGCCCGCGAATCACTTCCACCCGGAGCCGGCCATCACCCCTCTGCCGACATTCACGCCGGTGCCGACCGCGACCGAAGCTGCATCCGAGGCGGACGAGTACAACGAGTACTACGGCCGCGATAGCGAGGCCCAGCCCTCCGCGGCTCCGGCGACCGAGCCTCAGGCGAGGGTCGCCGATGCTGCGCCCGAGGGGGCGCAGCACATAGACCGCACCGGCTTCCTTCTGCAAGGCTGGCACTTCCTGAGTGCGCGCATCCTGCTGGCGCTGATCGGTATGCACGTGCTGGCTGCGCTGTATCACCAGGTCGTTCGCCGCGATAACCTGTTGAGCCGCATGTGGTTCGGGCCGAGGTAGCGCCTCGCTTCTGTGTAGAATCCGGGTGAGCCGGCGCGCGTCTTACTGTTGAGAGGAGTCGGCGTGAACACCAAGTCCAGCCAAAGCTCGTTGTTCAAGCAATGGAGCGCCTGGGTCCCGATCGCAATGTCGCTGGTCGGACTGGCGATGGTGCTCGTCTTCGGGTTCCTCGTGCATGCGCCGCCGCAACAGGATGAGGGCACGCCGGCGCACGTCTGGCAGCTGATGATGGCCGCGCAGATCCCCATCGTGCTGTATTTCGCGGTGCGATGGCTGGTGGCTCCGACGCTGCGGGCGTCGGAGTACGGGATGGCGGCTCGAAGCCGCCTCCCGCGACGGACGCGTGCCGCGCTGATGGTGCTGGTGGTGCAGGGGCTCGCGTGGCTGGC
>DATDCZ010000132.1:0-2052 GCA_036524055.1 Anaerolineales bacterium
TGGCACTGCTGGCACAGCATCGGCTGATACGGCGTCATCTTGACTTCAGGGAAGCTCCCCTGCCAGAAGCGCTCGATCCGGATCCAGTGCATGGCACGGCCATAGCCCGCATCCACTTCGCCCACGTAGGGAATGTTGTTCTCCATCGCGCAGGCAGCCACACACGCCTGGCAGCCCGTGCAGATGTCCTGGTCGATCACCATTCCCCAGACGCCGCCCAGGTCCTCTTCGGAGGTATTCGTGAACATCGGCAGTTCAAGCTCGGTAGACATGCGCAGTCTCTCCTGGTTCCTATTTCGCGTCGAAGCCGTAGACGCCCAACGCGCTCTCGAGCCGCGCAAGGCCGCGTTTCCTACCGGTCTTCTCGATTCGCACTTTGGTGCTGCCAAAGGCCGCATCCCCGGCCCCGTTCATGCGCAGGCCCAATAGGTCGGCCGGATTCACGCCGCGTTTGGCCGCATATTGTCCGTAGGTTGTGTGTCCCTGCCCGAATGGCATGGCGATCGTATCCGGACGGATCGCGGGATATCGATATACCGTCGCCTCCACAGATCCGTTGGGTGAGATCACCCGGATCACGTCCTGGTCCTCGATCCCCAGCTTGTCTGCAGTCTGGGGATTCATTTCGATCCACGTATTCCACATCACGGTCGTTGTGGGATCCGGTACTTCCTGCAACCAGGGCTTGTTGGCGCCGGCCTCGCCGAGGATCGGCGAGACAAACGGCAGGAAGTAGAAGTCGCCATCGCCGTCGAATTCAGCTCCTGCTGCCTGGAGAGACACGTTGAGCGCCGCAGAAGCTGACGGTGCCACGCGCCTGTCATCCGTTGACCACCATCCGCCGTACTGCTGGAAGCTGGCAGTGAACGTATTGATCTCGGGCGCCGTGAAGAAACCGCTCGCATCCGTCATCAGAGTCTCAAGCCTGCTCTGGATGAATGCAAGCTCGTCGGTGAAGGGTAGCGCGGCCTGCAACTGCCCGCCCGCGCTCCCACTGGGGAGTGCGGCAGCTGCCAGCAGCACATCCGCCGTGGACTTGCAGTTCAGCATCGGGACCACTACCGGCTGGCTTCCGGAAAGGACGGACGAGCTTGCTCCTGTGGCCACCTGCTGATAGCCCCACGATTCGAGTCCGTGGAGATCCGGGAAGACATAGTCCGCTTGCAGGGCGGTTTCGTCGGGGAAGGTCGCGAAAGAGATCACCTGCTGAACGTTGGCCAGCGCCTCCTCGAAGCCCAGCGCCTTGGGCAGCTCGAAGACCGGGTTGGTGCCGTGGATCAACAGCGTCTTGATCTGCCCGGAATTGAGCTTCTGGATGAATGCCGCCATCTCCTTCATGCTGGCCGGGGCATGGTATTCCTCGGTCAGCGGCGCGACCGGCGCGAGATACACGCCGCCCGCCCGACCCACGGCACCGACGAGTGCGTTCAGCGCCAGGACCGCTTCCGCGATCTCCAGTCCATTGCTCTGGCCCAGAGCGGCGCCGCCGGGGATTGCCAGCGCGCGGCCAGCTTGCGCGAATGCTGTTCCCAGCTGCTGCAGCATTTCCACACTGACGTCCGACGCCTTCGCTGCCGCCTCTATGTCGGCGTTCGCGAAGGCAGGCGGCAGAGGCTTGCCCAGGCTCTCCGCGACCAATCTGCCGATGGCAAGGACCACTAGCGCCTCGCTGCCCGGGCGGATTGCGATCCATTCCTCCGCCTTGGAGCCGGTCTGCGACATCCGGGCCTCGAACTGAACCAGGTGTCCTCGTCCTCTTGGATTTCGCTGCCGAAACTTGGCGAACTCACGTGTCTGCGCCACGGGCGAGAGCCATGTCTCCAGGAAGTTCGCGCCAAACGAGAACACCAAGTCCGCCTCGCCCAGGTCGAAGAAGGGCATGCCTGCGCTTCCCAGCATCCGTTCAGCTGCCTGGATCAGCGTTCTGCGCGCCTCGAACATGCCCAGCGCGCCAAAACGGATCGGCGCGGGCGCTCCTAGTGCCTTCGTCATTTCCGTGACGAGGTCGAAGAGATGGTCCGGCGCCATCCCCATCAAGAAAGCGATCTCTCC
>DATDCZ010000133.1:0-8684 GCA_036524055.1 Anaerolineales bacterium
GCTGCCAGAAGGGGTAGTTGTACATCTGCACCAAGCGTGAATCCAGAAAGGCCTCATGGAATAGAAGCGACTTGGTGAGGCGCTCGATCGGGTGCGGCCACAGATACGGATCGAACACCAGGAACATCAGCAGCGCAAGAATGCCCCATCCGGCCATATAGGCCAGCGTGAGCCGCGGCATCTGGTGACGGAGAAGGGCGACCAGGAAGTGGACCACGATCGCAAGAGCCACGACGCCGTGGACATACTTGCCGGCAGCCGTCATGCCGAGCAGAACTGCGGAGAGGATGAGCCAGATCGTGGAATTGGGCGCCGATTCCGCATGATCGCGGGCCGCCTTGTACCACTTCAGGTAGGCGAGCGCGCACAGAAGGCCCGTCAGCAGCGGAAGAGCTTCGAGATACACCTCGCTGGTGTACTTGACGCTCAACGTATCCACCGCCAGCATCAGACCCGCCAGCGGATTGACGAGCGCCAGCGCCAGGACGGCGAGCGTGCCCCATGCGGCCGCGAGATAGCGCACGGCGATATTCCAGGGGCCAGCTTCCGTGGCCGCGATGGGCGCGAGCCGCGGCAGGTCGTTTTCGGGCAGGCGCTCGAGTGGAGTCTGGGTGAGGAGCGCGACGCCGTAGAGAATCTTCTGCAGCGCCGGATGCTCATAGGTGTGCTCGCTCCAGGCGAGCATCTTGAGATCGCCGAGGCGCATGGCGTTGGCGTACTCGACGGCGGCAGAGAGGTAGACAGGCTCGTCGTAATCGACGTTCAATCGCTGTACGGCATACACGCGCAGAGCGCCAGCGAGCACTACCACGACGAGCACGGAGAGAAGGTACAGGCGGCGGTTGGACATAGTGGCGGCCGCTACATTCGCAGGTCCTGGAAGTGGAAGGTCAACATCAGTGTGACCAGCTGCACGACGCCGAGGCCAATGAGCCAGTGCGGGCGCTTCTGAAGGTGCGGCTCAAGCTCGAAGGCGGCGAAGAGCGCCACCATCGGGAGCCAGAAGAGCCACAGGCGCGGCACCTCTCCCTGTGCGGTGCCGGCGAGGTTGAGCACGATGAAGCTGGCCAGCAGCGCAAGCAGTGTGATATCCCCGGTGTCCATGCGGTCCTTGAAGAAGCGCCAGAGTCGACGGGCGGCCTGCACGAGAAAGAGAACATAGATGGGGAACCCGATGGCGGCCGCGAAATCCAGGTTGTTGAGCCAGGCGGCTTTGGCGATCTGCACCAGCCGCACGCCGAGCGGCTCCGGTACGCCGGGAGGCTGCTGACCAACGCGCAGGTAGAAATCGAAATTGTGGTTAATGGCCATGGTGCGTTCGAAGCGCGCCAGGACGTTGTAATTGAGCAGCGTGAGGCTGAGGGCGTGCAGCACGAGAGTGCCCGCGGCGATCGCCAGCGCGGAGAGCAGGAAGCCCTGGAGTCGCCGGCCCGGCTTCGCGCGCCGCCAGTGAAGCAGCATGTAGATGCCGGCAAAGGGGTAGAGCGGCAGCATCGTGAAAGCGAAGAACACTGCCGCATACAGCACAGCCCCCACGAGCAAAGACCACGCAAGCGAATGGCGGCGGACGGCAACCACGGTGAACCAGACTCCGAGCAGGAATACCAGGGGATAGACAGCCTGATCCGCAAAGAACGTGAACAGGGCGACGCTTGGGGCCAGGACATACAGCAGGGCGGCGAGGCGCTGCACGAATTCGGGGACATCCTGCAGCAGTCGGCGCGAGAACACATACATCAGAAAGACCGCACACGCCGCGAGAACCGGGAAAGCCCATACGACCACGTTCGAGAGACGTTCGTAGCGCGCCGCATTGTCGTACGTGGACGGGAAGCCGTTCACGAGGTGATCCAGGCCAATGTAGAACGCCATCAGGCCAGGCGGCTTGGTGCTGGTGAACGGGCTCGATCCATAGACGGTTTCGTACTGCCGAATGCTCTCAACAATGGAAAGGTCGCTCTCGCTGGCCTTGAGGATGTAGGCTTGATGATAGGTGGTGAAGTAGCGCTCGCGCAGCGTGGCGAGACCGGATCCGCCCATCAGCCCGACGCCCATCTGCAGGAACCAGGCCAGCACCGCCAGGACCACCAACCCGACCGCAACCCGGGGCCGGACAAAGAGCAGCCAATAGCTGGCTGCAAGAAGCACAAGAGCGATCAGCGCGAACCACAGGTCACCGACGCCGAACGGCACAGGATCGAAGATCCAGTACCAGGCAGGCAGGTTGACGAAGAAGCGCAGCTGGAAGGCAAGGACGAGCCAGTGGAACAGCGTGAGGATCGAGATCAAGCCGAGAAGAAGCGCGGGGCCGATGTTGTCCCATGCCCAAAGGCGGGATTCCGGGAGAACTCGAGGATATCTCCAGGCAAGGAAGATGGCGGTTTCTGACAGCAGGGCGATGATCAGCAGGACAACCGGCAGGCCCTGTATGAACACGGCGTACAGCGTCGGAAACGTATCCGGCGCCAGGCGGCGGTAGGACTCGTAATCCAACGGCGTGATGAGAACAGCCAGCGCGGCTATCCCGATGATCAGCGCGGCGAGCGGGAGCAGGATGATGGTGGGAGCCAGCAGACGCCGCTTGACCAGATAGTCGTCCAGGCGAGCCAGCCCTCGCTCCGCCCCGGTCCTGAAACGCAGCACCAGCACGGTGATCGCCAGCAGCGCGATGAACACCAGAAACAACACCGCCGCAAGCGCAAGTCGCTGGGGCGAAATCCACAAAAACACCCCCTGACCACTTTCGGAGGGGGTGAAGAAGACCCACAGGAATGAGGCCAGGGCCTCAAGGTCGAGGATCGCCAGGAGCACCAGGAGGGCGGTCACGCGGGCCCATCCCAGCCGAACTCATCGAAGACCACACCCTCAAGGCAGTTGCGGATGGCGCGGCGGACGTAGGGCACCATGTTCTCCGGCAGGGCTGTGACGCTCGCCCAGCGCAGATCGTCGCACTTTTCGGGCTCGGTGTTGATGGGCTCACCGGACCAGGCGCGTACCTTGACGAAGAAATCGACGCGCTCGTCGTCTTCGAGCCGGTGCATCACGCCCACGAACTCGAGATCGCCCTCCGCCAGGCGCAGCCCAACCTCTTCTGCAGCCTCACGCACCCCGGCTGCAAGCACGGTCTCACCGCCATCGAGGTGGCCGGCCGGCACGCTGTATTCGCCGTCGCGATAGCCCGTGTTCCGACGCCGCGCTATGAGGACCTGTTCGCCGCGGAAGAAGAATAGATGGACTGTGGCTGGAAAGCGGGACCTCACGCTGGGATTATACAGTCCGGCGAACGGGCCAACGGAGCGCTGTTGCCGGGGCGACTCCCCTTTGTACGCCGACCGCATGAGCCCCTAGGTGAAGTATTTCTTCCAGATCGCAGTTCGTGAGGTCTCCGGGATGAAGCAGGCCTCGAACGCGTAGCGATTGCAGGCTGACAGATCCTCCAGGGTCATGCCCAGGACCTCATGCGCGATGCGGTACTCGTTGTTCAAGTTGGTATCCAGCAGCTCGGGGTCGTCAGAATTGACGGTGACCCGCACGCCAAGGTCAAAGAGCTTCTTCAGAGGATGATCTTCGATGCGGCGCACGGAACTGGTGAGGTAATTGCTCCAGGGATTGACCTCCAGCGTGAGGCCGCGTTCTCTGACCAGATCGATGGCGGCGGGATCTTCGATGATGTGGATCCCGTGACCGATGCGGTCGGGATCGGCGAGGCGAATGGTATCGACGACGAAGGAAGCCGGCGTGTCCTCCCCGGTGTGAATGGTGACCTTGAGGCCTGCGTCCCGGGCCCGACGCACGTGGGGGACGAAATCCTTGAGAGGAAAATCGCGCTCGCTATCAGCCAGATCGATGCCGCATATGTGCTGGCGATTGCGGATGGCCCAGTCTACCGTGCGGGCGCAGGAATCCGGGCCGCGGCTGCGGGAGGTGATGGCGATGAGACCGATGGCCATGTCGAACTCGCGCTCGGCGCGCTGACGGGCGCGCAGGATGCCCTCGAGGGCGGCATCCCAGTCGAGGTTGTGCGCGCTGAAGGCCCAATCGGGCGAGAACCGGACCTCGAAGAGCCGGATGTTCTGGCGGGCAGAATCCTCAAACAGCTCCCAGGCGACGCGTTCCACCACCTCCGGGGCAGCCAGCGTCCGCTGGGCGATGCCGAAGGCCTCGAGCACGGCCTGCAGGTCGCGCCACTGATCGAGGACCTTCACCCGGCGGTCGAGCTCGGCCGGATCGTAGGAGGGCAGCTCAAGGTTGTAGCGCCGCGCCACGTCGATCAGCGTCTGCGTGCGGATGGCGCCTTCAAGGTGACAGTGGAGCTCGACCTTCGGAATGTCGTTGTAGCGAGGTTCGAAGTTCTTCATGCTCCGGGGGCAGCGGGGCGGCGGCGTTGGACGAGGCTGTAGATGGCAAGGGCCAGGGCGATCAGCGCCGCGGCCCAGGCAGCATTGGCGACGAGTGCGGCCGCAGACTGCTTGACCGCAATGCCGATGAAGGCCCACACGAAGACGAACAGGTAGGCCGCGTCGCGGCGCATGCGCGCCATCAGCAATCCGAGCACGCTGGCAACCGCCAGCATGATGACGGCCCAGACCTGAGGGGCAATGCCAAAGCCGTTCCAGCCGACGAAGTAGAGGTAATCCGAGATGTTGGCGATGGTGGCAACCGAGACCCAACCCAAATAGACGCTGAAGGGAATGTCTACGGACCAGCGCTCAGCCGCGCCGACCTGGAGGCGGCCCACATCCAGGCGCAGGTAGCTCAGGATGAGCGTGGTCAACAAGGCGAGCATCACAATGACGCTCAGCCCGAACTGTTGATAGTGCCAGCAGAAGAGCCAGGCGGCGTTGAATACGCAGCTCAGCGCGAACCAGTATCCGAGCGAACGCAGCCGAGGGCTGGACTTCTGCGAGGCGCGCAGCTGGAAGATCACGAAGGCGATCCAGCCGATGTAGACCACGCCCCAGATGGAGAATACGTACCCTGCCGGGACGAAGAAGACCTTGAACTGGTCCGAGATCTGACCGGTGTTCAGGCCGTTGAGCGGCAGTGCGTTGGAAAGGATATTGACAGTCAGCGCCGCCAGCATGGCGAGCAGGTTGACATATTGACGAACGGTGTCTTTGGACATGGAAGCTCCTGTGGCCGGCAAAGGCGTGGAAGCCGCCCTGCAACGGATTCGACGAGGCGATGCGGTTTGATCAGCCGGCGCCGGGGCCGGGCTTGGAGTACTCCCGAACGCGGGCCACGATCTGGCGGTCGGTCATGCGGTCGGCGGCCTCCACCAGGATCTCGCGCTGGGCGCCCTTGCGGGCATCCAGATGGCGCTTGAGCTCGGACCTGGCCTCACCGGGACCGAATATGAGCACCGCCGTCGCCCCTTTCAGCTGTTCGGCGATCGCATCGTAGTACTTGGCAAGTTGTTGCTGGAAACGCTTGTCGAGCTGATCGTCCCCCTGGCTGTATTGCGCGCTGTATGGCACTTTGCTGCGTTGCGCTCCTCTGTATTCTGCGTGTTTGGCACCCGATTCGATCTTTCTTACGGTCTCCCCCTTTTCGCTGACGGAAACGATCACCGCCTTCTCGTGATCGATCCACAGGCCAACTCGATTCGTCATGGAACCTCCTCGAAGCCTGCCAGGTTGGGTCGTCCTGGCTTAAGTATACGGATAAGAGGCGGGAGGTGCAAGGCGAGGGATGTTGCCCCCACCCCTTACCCCTCCTTGCAGGATGCTGCGCGATCCCCCGCACTCGGGGGAGGGGATTCAAAGCGAAAATGAAAGCGTGGGGAGTAGCGCCCACGCTTTCATTTTCGCAGGGCTGGCGGCCGCGGCGTACCTTGCCGGCATTGGTCGTATGAGGCGGCTTTGGTTTTTGCCCCCACACCGCCCGGCGACCTTCCTTACAGGATGCTGCGCGATCCCCAAAGGGGAGGGGCATGAATGCGAAAAAGTAAGGGTGGGACAGGCGCCCACCCTTACTTTTTCGCGGGGCTGGCGTAAGCGGCGTGCCTTGGTCGAGCGAGTGGCTATTCCGGCCCAGCATTTCCAAGAAAAGAGGTCGAGCAAAGTGCCCGACCTCCTGTGTATGGCTGATTCAGATGCAGCGTCGCTTACGGAATGGTGTAAGAGGTGAGTTCGATGGTGCTGTGCCCGATGCCGCTGATCTCGTTCTCCGTCTTGACCATGCCGATGTCGCGGGCGTACCAGATCGTGGCGGCAGAGGTCAGCTCCGTGGGCACTTCGATGCCCGACATGACCACCGTGATCTTGCCGTTGATCTGGCAGCCGACGCGCACGGCATCGAATGTACCCGCCGCAACCACGACCGTTTCAGTGCCAGCCGCCTTGCAGGAGTAGGACATATCGCCCTTGCTCTGGGCCTGCGTTCCGGCCACGGTCTGCGTGCCCTCGAGCGTGAAGCTCTGGGACCACGAATCGCCGGGCCGAACGATGGCAGGCAGGGTCACGCCGCTGGAACTGGTGGTCTTGAATTCGGCGGTCATACCCTCGGTCTGGACCATGCCGCTCATGCCTTCAGCCGGCGAGAGGGCGACCAAAGTACCCTGATCGCACTTCCATTCACCGGTGCGCGTCACGCCGCTATCGAAGACATCCTGATCGGTGAAGCCATCCGAGTGGATCTCGGTGATGCTGCGCGTGAACTTCCCGCTGGTAATGCCGGACATGCTGTAGTCCCACCTGGCGCCCGCGATGACGGGCTGAAGTGGATTGCTGCATTGGCCCACGGTCTTGGGTGCGGGCGAAGTGGCGGTGGGCTCGCCCGCGGCCGGAACTGCGCCCGCTGCTTGCAGGTTGCAGGCGGTCGAGGCGAGCATCAAGATCAGCAAGACAGGTATCCAGAATGGCTTGTGAAGCGCCATGGAGATCCCTCCTCCGGAAAGTGGTGCGAGGATTATGCGTTGCTTTGACGGGATGGTCAATCCCCCCAAGGGGCATGGTATAGAACGTGGACGGGCCGATCTCCGACCCGTCCACGCTTGAGGCTGACCGCTGTTGCGCTAGAGCTTGGGGAACCTCGAGACCACTTTCGCTGCCGTGGGCGGACGGTCCATCACGCCGCCCTGATGAATGAAGATGGGTGTGCCTTCGGCGGTGTGTGACAGGGCAAGAAAAGCCTGCCCGGTGAGGAAGCGCTCGGCATCCACCGCGCAGGATGTCACCCAGCCGAGTGACTTGCCGTCCTTGTCGACGACGGGATCGCCGTTGTGGGCCATGCGCACGCGCTGATCGTCGAAGCGGAAGCGGACGACCACGCCCTTGCGCTCGTGCTCGCGGGCAACGTAGGCTTCACGTCCGATGAACCACGGCTTGTAAGGTTTCACGTAAGAGCCAAAACCGCCCTCGGCGACGCCGAGATCGCGCGCGCCGTTCTTGCCGGAGCCGAGGCCCATCTCGTGACCGTAGAGCGGCAGGCCGGCTTCGGTGCGCAACGAGTCGCGGGCGCCGAGGCCGATGGGCTTGACGCCGAACGGAGCGCCCGCCTTGAGGATCGCGTTCCAGAAGTCGACCGCGCGCTCGGGGTGCACGAAGAGCTCGAAGGCCATCTTCTCGCCGGTGTAGCCCGTGCGCGAAACGATGAGGTCGAAGCCGCCGACGACGCCGTCGCACAGCTCGGTGCGCTTGAGCTTGAGGATGCGCGCCCGGGTGGCATCGTCCACGCCCATGGCGAGCAGGATGTCGCGGCTCTTCGGTCCCTGCAGGGCGATGTCGACGCGCATGTCGTTGCCGGACTTTGGATCGCGCAGGTTTCTGATCCGCGCCTCGTAGCCGTAGGCGCGGGCCCACGGGCGGGCGTTATCGATGCGGACCTTGCCGTCGCGCACACTCTCGAGCCAGGTGCGGTCTTTATCATCGTTGGAGGCATTGACGACGACCAGGTAGTTGTCCCAGCCGCGGCGGTAGACCAGCGTATCGTCGACGACGTCGGCTTCGGGCGTGAGGAAATGAGTGTACAGCGACTCGCCGGGCAGCAAGTGGCCGCAATCGTTGCCGCAGACCGAGTCAAGGAAGGAGGCGGCATCGCCGCCGCGCACATCGTACACACCCATGTGGCTGACGTCGAACAAGCCTGCCGTCTGTCGCGTCGCCAGGTGCTCCTCCACGACCGACGTGTACCAGACCGGCATGTCCCAACCCGCGAACGGGACCATCTTGGCGCCCAATGCCTTGTGGGTCTCATGCAGGGCCGTGAACCTGGGTTCAGATTCGGGGGGCTCGTTCCATTCAAAAGCAGGACGCGCGGGTTTGCCGGCTTTCCCTCCCACTCCAAGGAACCAAGGCTTGTCCTCGCTGACCGCAGGACCGCGCGCAACGGCAGGTTTTTTCGTCGATACTGTGACGACAAATGGGCCGGGCATGCGCATGGGCGTGTAATCCGCGCCGCCATCCAGATCGAAGGAGGTGTACGCATCCGAAAGATCGCGCAGCCAGGTGGCGGCCAGACCCGCAGAGGCCGTGGGAAGCGACAGCCGGAAGTTGCTGCCATCCACGCGCGTGAGCACACCGTTGTGCTTGCCCTTCGGCGTGGCGAGCTGGGTGGGTTGTGACTTGCCCGGCTTGAGCGCCGTAATATCGCTCGACAGCGCGTAGTTGAGCACCTGCCGGGCGCGGCTGCCGCTGATCTCGAGCACGCCGCCGGGGACCTTGTCGTCTATGTAATAGAAGTGC
>DATDCZ010000134.1:0-6737 GCA_036524055.1 Anaerolineales bacterium
CCAGCGTGCCCCTGCGTCCTTCTGGGCCTGCTGCATCAACTGCTCTGCCCGCTCCTCGTTCAGTTGCGTCAGCATTTTATAGCGGGTCTCATTGTAGGCATACTGAGAGACCGGCACGGTCGGCTCCTTGCATTCGATCTGTAGCGGATTCTCGCCTTTTTCGGCCAGCCTTGGGTCGTAGCGGTAGACCGGCCAGGATCCCGACTGCACCGCGAGCTTCTGCTGCTCCAGCCCGTGGATCATGTCGTAGCCCTGCTGGATGCAGTGACTGTACGCAATGATCATAGAGGGGCCATCGTAGGATTCCGCATCCAGGAAGGACTTCAGGGTCTGCTGATCATTGAAGCCCAAAGCTACGCGTGCCACGTAGACGTATCCGTAGGCCATGGCGATCAATCCCAGGTCCTTCTTGGGCAGGCCCTTGCCGGCCATGGCGAACTTGGCCACCGCTGCACGGGGCGTGGCCTTGGAGGCCTGACCGCCTGTATTGGAATAGACCTCTGTATCCAGGACGAGCACGTTCACATTGCGCCCGCTCGCCAGGACATGATCCAGGCCTCCGTAACCGATGTCGTACGCCCATCCATCGCCGCCAACGATCCACACCGAGCGCTTGACGAGGCTGTCTGCGACGCTTGCGAGCTCCTTGGCTTCCGGAAGGGGGCTGCTGGCAATCGCCTGCTTCAGCTTTGCCACGCGTTGGCGTTGGTCATCGATACCGGCCTCTGTGGTCTGGTCAGCGCTCAGGATGCCCTGGACCAACTCTGCGCCGACAGCGTTCTCCAGTGAGGTCAGTAGCTCCTTGGCGTATTGGTTCTGCTTGTCGATCGTTAGCCGCATTCCCAGGCCGAACTCGGCATTGTCCTCGAACAGGGAATTTGACCAGGCGGGGCCGCGCCCAAAGGAATCGGATGCCCATGGCGTGGTGGGGAGATTGCCTCCATAGATCGATGAACAGCCGGTGGCATTGGCAACAATAGCCCGGTCGCCGAAGAGCTGTGACATGAGCTTGAGGTACGGTGTCTCGCCGCATCCTGAACACGCTCCGGAGAATTCAAACAGGGGACGCAGCAGTTGTGAATTCTTGATGGTGGAAGGATTGATCAGCCTGCGGTCCAGATCCGGGATCTTCATGAAGAAGTCCCAGTTCTTGGATTCACTCTCGCGCAGCGGCAGTTGAGATGCCATATTGAGCGCCTTGCGCCCGACCTGCGTCTTATCCTTAGCCGGGCACGCTTCCACGCACAGTTCACAGCCCGTGCAGTCTTCCGGCGCCACCTGAATGGAATACGCCATGCCCTGTGAGAACTCCTTGAACTTGGAGGGCATGTGCTTGAAGGTCGCCGGAGCGCCCGCAAGCAGCTTCTCGTCAAAAATCTTCTGCCGGATCACGGCGTGCGGGCAGACCATGACGCACTTCCCACACTGGATGCACAAATCACTTTCCCAGACCGGGATATCCAGCGCAATATTGCGCTTCTCCCACTGCGTGGTTCCGGTGGGGAATGTGCCGTCGATCGGCATCGCGCTGACAGGCAGATCGTCTCCATCGAACACGAGCATCGGCGCGATGACGTTCTGCACGAACGCCGGCGCCTCTGCCGGGACAGCGCGACGACGGGTTGCTGTTGCGGATACCTTGGCGGGAACCTTCACTTCAAAGAGGTTCTCGATCGTTGCGTCGACGGCGGCGAAGTTCTTCTTCACGACGGCTTCGCCGCGCTTACCGTAGGTCTTCTCGATGGCATGCTTGATCTGCGCAATGGCCTGATCACGGGGCAGGATGCCGCTGATGGCAAAGAACGCGGTCTGCATGATCGTGTTCATGCGCGCGCCCATGCCGGTCTTCTCCGCCACGTCGTAGCCGTTGATCACGTGGAACTTGAGTTTCTTGTCGATGATCTGCTTCTGTACCTCGACGGGCAGCTCGTCCCACACCTTGTCCGTATCGTACAGGCTGTTGAGCAGGAACACTCCGCCCGGCTTGGCGTACTTGAGCATGTCGAACTTCTCGAGAAAACCGAACTGGTGGCAGGCCACGAAGCTGGCTTGGTTCGCCTCGATCAGATAAGGGGCTCGGACCGGCTTCGGTCCGAAACGGAGGTGGGAGGTGGTGACGGTACCCGACTTCTTTGAGTCGTAGACGAAGTAGCCCTGGGCGTAGTTTTCGGTCTCTTCCCCGATGATCTTGATGGAATTCTTGTTGGCGCCCACCGTGCCGTCGGCACCCAGCCCGAAGAATATGCACCGCACTGTCTCTTCGGGTTCTATGGCGAAGGTCGGATCCACGATCAGGCTGGAGTGCGAAACGTCATCGTTGATCCCCACCGTGAAGTGGTTCTTGGGCGCCGCCTTGGTCAGCTCATCAAAGACCGACTTGACCATGGCAGGGGTGAATTCCTTTGACGAAAGGCCATAACGCCCCCCAACTACGCGGATTCCACTGCGACCACCCTCAGCAAGTGCGTTGATGACGTCCAGATACATGGGCTCGCCCGATGCGCCCGGTTCCTTGGTTCGATCCAACACCGCGACGGTCTTTACAGACTTCGGCAAGGCATCCAGGAAGGCATCGTTCGAGAATGGGCGGTATAGCCGCACGCGGACCACGCCGACCTTTTCACCCTTCTGCGCCAGGTATTCGACGGTGGCTTGAGCGGTTTCGCCGCCCGAACCCATGATCACAATTACGCGTTCGGCTTCCTTGTGGCCGGCATAATCGAAGAGATGGTAGGTTCGCTCGGTGATCTTGGCAAAGCGGTCCATAGCGGCTTGAACGATGCCAGGAGCGGCCGCGTAGTACGGATTGACGCTCTCGCGAGCCTGGAAGTACACATCCGGATTCTGCGCCGAACCTCGCAATACGGGATGCTCAGGCGAAAGCGCCCTGGCCCTGTGGGCTCGGATCAGGTCCTGGTCCACGAGTGCTCGCAGCTCGTCGTCCGTCAGCCGGAAGATCTTGGCGATTTCGTGGGATGTGCGGAAACCGTCAAAGAAGTGCACGAACGGGATCCGTGCCTGAAGCGTGGCTGCCTGCGCAATTGCGGCAAAGTCGTGCGCTTCCTGCACCGAGCCTGAGGAAAGCAGCCCGAAGCCCGTCTGGCGGACTGCCATCACATCCTGGTGGTCGCCAAAGATGGACAAGGCATGCGCGGCGATCGACCGCGCGGCCACGTGAAAGACCGTGCTGGTTAGCTCACCAGCGATCTTGTACATGTTAGGGATCATCAGCAGCAGACCCTGGGAGGACGTGAACGTCGTCGTCAGAGCTCCCGTCTGCAACGCGCCATGGACGGCGCCGGAAGCCCCGCCCTCTGATTGCATTTCAATGACCGTTGGCACTGTCCCCCAAAGGTTCTTCTGGCCTTTGGCGGACCATTCGTCCGAGAACTCTCCCATATTGGAGGACGGAGTGATCGGGTAGATCGCGATCACCTCGTTCATCCGGTGGGCTACCGAGGCCGCGGCTTCGTTACCGTCAATCGTTATGATCGGTCGTTTCATGTTGGCTTGACTCCTTCGGGAGCGGGCATCCGCCCGCTGGAAATCTCTCCGAAGGTCAAGTCTATCCCCCGTAACTAGGCTACGTTAGTTATTTATGGCACGATTCCCACAGCGGGTTGTCACAATTCGGACAAAGTTGCGCAGAATTGCAAATCCGATGAGACGGCGGATCAATCTCACTCATCCGATTGTGCCGTGCGCACGGTCATTCTCACTACAGGTACGCGTTAAGCCTCGGCCGCGCCATGAAGAGCGCCGCCAATGACTTCGCATCGGGCACCTGTCCATCCTCCGCCATTTTCACCGCGTCCTTTACTGGAATTCGCTCGAGTTCCAGGAATTCGTCCGCATCGCTGGGCAGTGGGTTGGGGGTCAAATCTCGTGCCAGGAAGACCACCATGTATTCGGTGGAGTAACCGGGGGCGAGATAGAACTCGCCGACTCGCTCCAGCCTGCCCGCCTGCATGCCTGTCTCCTCACGCAGCTCTCGATCCGCGCAGGTCTCGTAGGGCTCCTGCCCGTCGCGTGTGCCCGCGGGCAATTCCAGGAGGTCCTTTCGCGCCGCGTGTCTGTACTGGCGAACGAAGATGAGATTGCCGGCGGCATCGATCGGGAGAAGGACGACCGAACCACCGTGTTCAACGATTTCGAACTGGGTTTCCCGGCCGTCCGGAGTGCGGAGAAAGTCGCGCCGGATGCGAAATGCCCTGCCCTCCAGCAGCATCTCGGATCGAAGCAACTCGAAAGTGCCCATCATGTCCTCCAGCAAATAGGCCCAGGCGATTTCGCCTGGGCCTGGATTCTAGATCGTGATGCTTACGGTATGGTGAGCTGTTTGCCTGCCGTCAGCGCGCTCGAGAGTGTGAGGCCGTTGGCAGCGGCTACGTCCTGCGGGAGGACATCGCCGTAGTAGCAGGCCACGCCGTAGATGGTCGTGTCCGAGGAGGGGACGGTGTAAGTGTCAGGATGATCGTGCAGCGCGCGATCGCCAGGGAACGGACCGGCGCCCTGTGGGATTGTGAGCACTTTTCCGGGGTATAGGATGCTTCCGTCAGTGATCCCATTGGCCGAGAGCAGCTGATCGGGGTTGAGATTGAAGCGCCGGGCAATGCAGTAGGGGAATTCGCCTGCCTGCAGAGTGTAGGATGCAGGGACGCTCACGACGCTGGTCGCGATGACTTTGGTTGCCTGGGGCGTCGGCGATTTCGTTGCCGGTACTACCGTCGAGCCTGTGACCGTGGTGGCGCCGGCGGTAGCTCCGGTGCCCGCCAAGGTCGCGGTGTTGGAAGCCGCCGCAGCTGTCGCCGGTGTTCCCGTTATGGCGACGGATGTACCCGGAGTCGTCGTACCTCCGGCAGCAGCGGTCTTGGCCACAGCAGTCTGCGTTCCGAGGTCTGCCACGACCTGCAGAGGATCCTGGCCGGATGGGAATGGCGAAACGAACAGGCCAGTCGAGATCAGCGTAGCCGTGGCAAGAGGCGCCTGCGAGTACGTTTGCGTGCAGGCCGAGGCCAGCATGACTCCAACGATCAGGATCAAAATCAGCTTTCGGTGCTGGGTTTTACGCATCGCATCTCCTCTTGGTGGTACCCGTCAAGGGATAGTAGCATATCCGCATTGAGGCGTCAAGCCGCGCCCGCGATTATTGAGTGCAACCCATAGCGGCAAGAACCTCCGGTGCTGCTCCCCCCGGCTGGCTTGATTGGACTCGAGTCCAAAGCGCACACAGTCCGCGCTCCAGCTTTCGATCTGAAGCGAGAATCTCCAGCGATTTCTGTCGCGCCCAAGTCTGGTCACCGGCCCGCGCCTCGGCCTCAATGAACGGGAACCACTCCAAAGCATCCTCGGGCTGGCCCGGTCCGCTCGCGTGCAGAGACATGACCTCCTCCCAATCGCCGATCTGGCGGGCGAGTTCTGCCTTCTCGTAGAAGTAGCACCAGCCGTGGCTGGGTTCCCGATCGAACGGCGGCGCAGGGAGCTCCTTGGGGGCGGCATTCGTCGAGATCAGATCCGGATCTGAGAGCGGGATTGCGGCAGCAATTGATTCCGGCAATCGAGGATATATCTCCGGACTGCCGTCGGCAGGGTCAAAAACGCGCAGGCAGCCGCTGGTCGGCACTTCAACCACGACTACCTGGGAGGTGTTGCCATTGAATTGAAGCGTACGGAATGGGAGTCGGATGGGCAGGCCGGGCTGAAGCGCCGGCAACGCCGCTCCGCCGAGCCTCTTTTCGGTATAGATCACGGCATACGGGAGGTTCGGTCGCGTCACCTCCGAAGCGTACATCCAATTCAGCGCCGCGGTCATGGCCAGATCGGTCTCGTAATCCAAGGGCATCTGCTGAGCCAGGATGGCGGTATTGGGCCGCAGTGCAGGCATTCGCCACGCCATTTGCCAGTAGATGTCCTGTTGGCGCTCCCAATCGCGTCGGAAGATATTGGCATTCCAAAATTGTTGGCCAATTCCAAGCGCCAGGAGGGCCGCCAGGATCCCCGTCCGGATCCGGTTGCTCGGTATCAGAAGGAGCAGCCCCGCCACGAACAGGCTGGCGCCAAGCATCATTGAGATGGTAAGCCGATCGAAACTTGATTGCAGCGTCAGCGGCAGTCCAGCAGCCCAGGACGGAATGCGACCGAGCAGGAGTCCAAGCAGGCCAATGAGCATTGTGAGCCAGGCCTGTGTGGGTCGTGCCGCACTCACTTGTGGGCCCGTTGGTGCCGAGCTGTCGCTTGGAACCTCCCGCGTCGACATGATGTCCAACCGCGAAAGATAAAGTCCGAGGGCTGCAAGAGACGCGACCGCGAGGGCGATCGTAGCCACACTTGTCGGCGAAGCGAAAGCCGCCGACACCAGTGGCACTATTTGCAACCATACGTAGAACCCTACTTTCCAGATGGCATCCACGAGCACCAGGACGAGGCTGGACACGCTCGGTGCCGTCTGAACCGCCACGGTATCGTACGAAATATACAGCCCCGATCTGTAGTAGTAGATAAGCCAGGCTGCATTCAGGAGCCAAAGCACCAGGTACGGTAACCATGCCTTAAGCGCGGTCAGCAATCGCGCCCGCCAGCGAACAACCGGTTCCGATACGACCAACAGGACAAGCAGGAATCTCAACGGCTCCAGGCCAATGAAATACTCAGTCGGCAGCAGGCCCACGGCCTGCAGTAGTAGAGCTGCCATCACGGACCCGGCGCGCGCACCTGGGTGACGAACAGCTCTCAAGCTC
>DATDCZ010000135.1:0-7713 GCA_036524055.1 Anaerolineales bacterium
GGGGCGCAAGTATCGGGGGGGGGGCCGCCCATCTCTTCTCTCTCGGGGGCTAGCAAATGGGGCGCGGGCCGGCGCTGGATTGTGGCCCTGCATGTGTCGCCGGGTCCAGCCTTCCTCGATAGATGTGCAGGCTGACGAAAAGAAGGTGGTTGGGCGGTTTTGCCCAACCACCTTCTTTTCGATTGATTCCCCTCCCCCGAAAGCAGGGGAGGGGCAGCGCCGCGGCGCCGCTTCTGGCGGCGCTCGCAAGTCCCGGCGACACGAGTCGCCGGGAGGGGTGGGGGCAACGGATCCTATTCATACGCCAGCACCTCGCGCACCGTGAGGCGCGAGGCGTTGCGCGCCGGGATGAAACTGGCCAGCGCGCTAAGGATGACCACGGCCAGAAGCCACAACCACATGCCCTGCATCGAGAAGGCGTAGGTGAGCGGCTGGCCCAGCATGGCCGCGCCGACGGCGGAGTTAAGCCCGCGCGTCATCGGGATCGCCAGGGCGGCCCCCATGATCCAGCTCAGGACGCCGATGCCGACGCCCTCCAGGATGAATACCTGCGCCACCGCCCGGTTGTGCGCACCGATGGCGCGCAGCACGCCGATCTCACGCGTGCGCTCGAGGACGTTGATGCTCATGGTGCCCATCAGGCCCAGGCCGCCGACCAGCGCCAGCAGCACGGCCATTACGAGCAGCAGCGAGACCAGTACGTCGAAGAGCACTTCCGCATCCGCGCGCTCACTCGCAAGCGTGCTGACCGCGTCGACGCGCAGGCCGGCTATGGCGAATTGGTCCTCCAGGCGCCGGCTGATGGCATTGACCGAGAGCATGTCCTTCTTATTGGTTGCGACCAGCAGGGCATCCGTCTCGCCGGCGCGATCCGTGATGCGCGACATATAGTCGTACGGCACGAAGAACATGTCCAGGTAGCTGGTGCCGATGAATGTGCCCACGATCTTGAAGGTATGCTCGTCGCCGAAAATCTTGAGCACCATGTCTCCGCCGAGCTCGAGGTCCGGCTCGTCGTCCAGGAAGGCGGTCGGGACGATGATGGCATTCTCGTCGTCCGGCAGCAGGTAGCGGCCCGAGACGATGGTGGGCGAATGCATCAGGCTGGTTTCCTTGACGGTCGGCGCGAAGAGATACAGAGCCTTGCTCTCGGTGTCGTCGGGGCGCACGCGGCGGCCCGTAAGCACGAGCAACACGTCGGTGGCGCTCACGCCCGGGATGGTCATGGCCTGCTGCACGGCCTTGTCGGCGCGATACGGCTGCTCGAACACGATCATCACATCGCAGGCGAACCACTTCATCATGTCGTCAACGGTGCTGCTGAGCGAGACGCGCACATTGAAGACGCTCATGAACGTGGCAGAGCCCAGCGTGAGCGTGATCAGGGTCAACGCCAGCCGCCCCTTGCTGCGGAAGGTGTTGCGCAGCGATAGCAGCAGTGAGCGCACCGGCAGACCGCGCAGGAACCACAGCCTTTCGCCGGAGAGCAGGCGGTCCAGGCGGCTGACGCCGAAGCGGCCGCGGCCCATGGTGTAAGAGCTCATGGCCTCGCTGGGGCTGATGCGCAGGCCCGAGAGGAACGGGAACAGCGAGGCGAGCACGGGCAGGATCAGCCCGATTGCCAATTGGATCAGGATCGCCTGCGGCGCGATGTTCACGGAGGTCAGGTCGAAATTGAAAAAGCTGGCCATGCCGCGGCTCAACGCCCGCGCGCCCACGATGCCGAGCGGCACCGCCAGCACCAGGGCCGCCGCGCCGTAGAGCATGGTCATCACCAGGTACATGCCCAGGATCTGCGGGGTGGTGCCGCCGACGGCTTTCATCACGCCGATCTGGCGCTTCTGCTGCGCCAGCAGCGCCGAGACCGTGTTCACAACCAGGAAGACGCTAAGCCCGAGCGACATCAGGCCCAGGAAGCCCATCAGCAATAGCAGGCCCTGCAGCACGTCATCCAGCGGCAGCATTCCCGGGTCGGCGGTCATCGTCATCGGTATGGTGTAGCCGGCCTTCTCCGCCTTGGTCTTGACCTGGTTGACGACCTGCTGCGACCAGGCCTTGTCCCACGGGCGGTCGGAGACGATGTGCAGCTCGTTGAAGCCGTACGGCTGGCCGAACCAATCCAGCGTGTCGAACGTGATGTAGGCGTAGGGCGTGCTATCGATCTGCGCCGGCATCTGGGCCGGATCATGAGCCAGGCCGGCGATGCGCACCTGGCGGATGGTGTCATTGGCGAGCTTGACGGAGAGGATCTGGCCGACGCGTGCATCCAACACCGGCATGGCCGAGCGCTCGACGAGCATCTCGCGCGGCGGAGGCGGCCAGATGCCGCTCAGGGGCGAGACCTTGTCGACGCGCACATCGTTGTAGTCGGCAACGACGTACAACCACAGGTTCTCCCATTCGCCGGGGCTGGTCTCGACGCGGGCGGGGATGTAGCGGCGCGCATCTGCATCCGCGACGTGCGGCATATCGCGCACCGAGCGGATGAAATCCTCGTCGAAGAGCTCGAGGGTGTGCACCACGCCGCTGGAGGGACTGATTGCGGCGAAGCTCTGCGCCAGCCCTTCCATCAGGATGTCCCGGGCGCTGAGGATGATGCCCACTGCGAACAGGCCCACCGCCATCGACAGCACGATGAGCACCGTGCGCGTCTTGCTGCCCAGCAGGTCGTGCAGCACCTTGTACCAGCGCGCGCTAAGCATGCGTCCCCTTCCGTCCGCCGTCGACGAGAACGCCGTCGGACAGGACGATGGTGCGCGAGCCGCGCCGGGCAATATCCAGGTCGTGGGTGACCATCACGATGGTGCGTCCCTGCGCGCGCAGGTCCTCGAAGATGTCGATCACGTCCGCCGCGGTGGCCGAGTCGAGGCTGCCGGTGGGCTCATCGGCGATGAGCAGCGGCGGATCGTTGGCCATGGCGCGCGCGATGGAGAGTCTTTGCTGCTGCCCGCCCGAGAGGCCGGCAGGGAGCTTGCGGGCGTGGTCGGCGATGCCCACCTGCTCAAGCAGGAACATGGCGCGCTCGCGCTGCTGGCGTACCGGCTTGTGATGCGCGAAGTCCATCGGCAGCATGACGTTCTGCAGCACCGTCAGCGTGGGCAGCAGCTCGAAGGTCTGGAAGACAACGCCGAGGGTCTCGCCGCGCCAATGCGCGGCCTTCTCCGGGTCATACGTGTGAACAGGCACGCCCGCCACCCACACCTCGCCCGAGCTCAAACGATCCAGCGCGGTGATCATGTTGACGAGCGTCGTCTTGCCGCTGCCCGATTTTCCGGTGACGACCAGGAACTCACCGGCCTGCACCTGCAGGTCGATGCCGTTCAGCGCGGTGACGCGCCCGCCCAGGCCGTCGTAGACCTTGACGACGCCGCGCAGGTCAATGAGCGGACCGGGTTTAGCGGTTCGTGAACTCATCCTGGATCCTTCCATCCGCGAGGCGGACGGTGCGGTGTGCGCGGCGGGCGAGCTCGCTATCGTGCGTGACCATCAGGATGGTCTTGCCGGATTCGGCCAGGCGCTCGAACAGGTGGAACACCATCTCCGCCGATTTCGAGTCTAGATTGCCGGTGGGTTCGTCGGCCGCCAGCAGGTCCGGGTCATTGGCCATGGCGCGGGCGATGGCGACGCATTGCTGTTGCCCGCCCGAGAGGCCGCTGGGCAGCGCGTGCGCCTTGTCTGCCAGGCCGACGCGCTCGAGCAGCTCCATCGCGCGCCCGGGTCGCTCCGCGTTGGGCAGGCGCCCGCCGTAATCCATGGCGAGCAGTATGTTTTCAATGGCGGTCAGCGTGGGCAGGAGCTGGAAGAACTGGAAAATGACGCCGATTGACCGGCCGCGCCAGACGGCGATCTGCTCTTCGCTGAGGGCGTGCACAGGCGTGCGGTTGAACAGCACCTCGCCGGAGGTGGGGCGGTCGATGCCGGTGACGACGTTGATCAGCGTGGATTTGCCGCTGCCGGACTTGCCGACGATGGACACGAACGCGCCGCGCTCGACCTCCAGGTCGATGCCATTAAGGGCCGTGAAGGTACCGGCGGCGCTGCGGTAGACCTTGGTGACCTCGCGCAGAACCACGAGGTGACCCCCGGGGCCTTCGGCAGTATGTCCGTTGAGCGGCAGGTTCGACATGACGATCGCCCGATTGTATCTACGTATTTAAACAAAAACCACTGGCAACTCGCGCCGCCGTGGTCTCGCTGTCGTCCTGGTGGATGCCGAAAGCCGTGCGGGGTACAGGCCCGGGCTCTCTTATGAGAGCATCCGCTCAGTGGAGCGACCAGCTAGTCTCCCTGAACGGTTGTGAGTGTACGTGCTGCGCCCGTCGATGTCAAGTGCAAGGACACGAAGGCAGAGGGAATTATCGGAATTGGCGACCCCCTCTGCAGAGGGGCCTCTGCGGGGGGCACGACATGTCGTGCCCGTACGGCCGCGGGTCTGTGGGGGACGATGTATCGTAGGGGCACCATGTGTCGTAGGTAGGGGCACGATACATCGTGCCCGTAGAACGTGTTCTCGCGAGGATTCACGTGCCCGCATCCGGATTCTCCCGATCCTGCATCCACATCAAGGGATTGGATTCGATGTAGCGGTGAATCTCCTCCCATTCACGTTGGTCGCGAATGACGTGTTCGTAGTAGTTGCGTTGCCAAACGGCGAGGACGGGATAGCGTTCCCTCCGGGCCTGGCGCGTGACCGCGGCTTTGTAGGTCCGAACGATGGTGGGGATCGCTCCGGGCCGCGGCGCGCCGAATGCCTCGGTTGCGACACGGTGTACCGTAGGGGCACGATATATCGTGCCCCTACGGGATGCGAACGCGGGCGCGTCCGCATCCCGATTGGATGTCGCGGCCGTGTCATGCAGGATGAGGATCCCGTGGATGTGATTGGGCATGATGACCGAGGCGCCCAATTCCACGTGCGGAAAGTGCAGCGGAAGCTCGCGCCAGCATTGGTCTGCGATGCGGCCGAGGGCAGATAGGTTGGCGTCGCGGCTGACGACCTCGCCAAACAAGGGGAGGCGCCGATGTGTAACCACGGTGATGAAATACGCGCCGGGCCTCGCGTAGTCGTAGCCGGGGAGACGAATTGAGAGTCGATCGCCGCGATTCGAGTCGGTCATGCCGCCGGATTATTCCATAGTTGGGGTTGAGACGTAGGGGCACGATACATCGTGCCCCGATTACACCGTCTCTAGGAACGCCGTCACCACCCTCAATAGCGGCCCGACCTCCCAGCGATCCAGGCCCAGCCCGTGCGTCACGCCGGTCAGCTTCACGTGCGTGGCTTGCGGAAGCATCGGCAGCACATGCTCCACGATCCGATCCGACATCATCGCGCCCAGCGATGGATCTGCCTGGATCAGCAGCATCGGGCACTTGATCGCAGACAGCAGCGCGTCCATGTGGATGCCGCGCAGGTAGTCCTCGGCGCGGCCCTCCGCCTGGTAGTCCACCACGTCCGGGTCCAGATACTTCAAGGCGGTAGCCAACTGGCGCAGCTCTGTCTCATCGATACCTGGCCGCTCTGCGAGCCGCATGCTCCGTCCGTCCGACGTCACGATCGGGATCTCGCCTACCTCGCGGATCATCGCGTTGATCGGCCGCGGCGAGCCGGCCAGCGCGCGGTATGCCTTGTAGCGACCCATCGCGCCGGGGCTTGCCATCCAGGCGCGCAGCCATTCCAGATCGAGCGGTGAATCGCCCAGGATCAGCGCCCGCACACGCTCCGGCACGCGACCGGCAACATCCAGCGCGAACGATCCGCCAGCGGAATGTCCGAGCACCACCGCCGGCGCCTTGACGCGCTGCTCGAGGAACGCCGCGAAATCCTTGCCGAACGCCGAGGAGTGATACCCGCCCGGCACGCGCCCCGAGGCGCCCTGCCCGCGCGCATCCACGGCGAAGATATGCCACCTGAGCATCAGCGGCGGAAGGATCGGCAGGAATTCCTGCCAGCGCCCGGGTAGGCCGTGCAACAACACCAGCGGCGGACCGGCCTCCGGCCCCTCGGCGTAATTGAGCGTCACATCTTCCAGCTTTAGTTGCTTTTCGGTCAACATCGGCATGCCTTCTCCCACTCGTGCGGCTCGCTTCCATCATAACCGCATCGCGCGTCCAGGCCAGCCGCGTGCCGCCAAGTGTCCTCTCTTTCGCATCCGCTACGTGCAAGCCTCGATTTATCTGCCAGCCTGGTCGACCATCTCCAATCCTGTTTCGCAAGTCCTCTTGAATGCGCGGGTCTACAAAAAATGGATGGTTGGGCGCAATTCCCAACCATCCATTTTTCGATCTCTTCTCCCCTCCCCTTCAGGGGAGGGGGTCGACCGGCTCCCCGCGCCCGCGTTGCCACAGTCGATCAATCGGCCAGTCTTCCAAGAAATGAATATCGATGGGCGTTCTTACCCATCGATATTCATTTCCTGATTCCATTTCCGCCTCTCCTAATGGGATAGGGGGTAGGGGGTGAGGGTCCCCGAGCGCTGGGGATCGCGCAGCATCCTGCAAGAAGGGGAGAGTGGGGTCGACCGGCTCCCCGCATCCAAGCCACACGGTACAATCTCCGTCCTTGAACCATGCTCGTCATCGATGAACTCATCCGCACGCGGCGCAGAACGCTGTCGATCAGCGTGGAAGACGATGGCCGGCTCGTCGTCCGCGCGCCTATGCGCCTCGCCAATCGCCGCATTCTGGACTTCGTGAAATCCAAACATGCTTGGATCATCAACCGGCAGGCGCTGGTCCAGGCGCGCATCTGGCGTTACCAACCGAAACGATTCGTGGTGGGCGAGCAGTTCCTCTTCCTCGGTGACAGCTATCCGCTGGAGATCAAAGATAGCCAGTCGCGCCCGCTCGTCTTCGACGGAAGCTTTCGGCTGGCACGGACTGCGCTGCCCCGGGCCGGCGCAGCCTTCGAGCGGTGGTATCGCCGGCAGGCCCTCAAGGTCATTTCCGAGCGGGTCGACTGGTACGCCGCGGCACACGGATTCGCGCACAACGGCATACACATCACCTCCGCCCGCAAGCAGTGGGGCTCCTGCGGCCCGCAGGGCGACTTGCGCTTCGCCTGGCGGTTGATCATGGCGCCGCTTCCCATCCTGGACTACATCGTGGTGCATGAGCTCGTCCACTTGAAGCACCACAACCACTCAAAGAGATTCTGGGCCGCGGTCAAGTCCATCCTGCCGGATTTCGAAGGACGCGATCGCTGGCTTAAAGATAACGGCTTCCTGCTGAACCTGGATTAGTGGCCGGACGTGATGGTCTCGCGACCGGTGTTGCAAGCCTCGGCAGATCCGCCAGCCTGCCGAAAAAGAGAGGATGGGTGTTCTACCCATCCTCTCTTTTTCGGATTCACTCCCCTCCCCTTCAGGGGATCGCGAAGCATCCTGTAAGGAGGGGTAGGGAGTGGGGGTCTACCCCGCCCGCCAACCCCGCCAACTTCAGCTACTTCTTCAACGGCTTTATGGGGGGGCCCGGGGGCCTCAGGCGCCGGAGAACTATCGCGCCGCCGCCCCATATGACCGCGATGATCGCCACCAGGATCAGCACATTCTTAACGCCCGGCGGCACGAATATCGGCCCGGCGACCGGCGGGATCACGAACGGAGTTGTGGTCGGAGCCGGTGTGTTGCACGGCGCGACGGCCGTTTCATGCTCGCTCGGAGATACATCATGCCCCAGGGTCGCGATGGCGGTGGCTTCCAGGCTGTTGCGGCA
>DATDCZ010000136.1:0-59472 GCA_036524055.1 Anaerolineales bacterium
TGAGTTGCTCGAACTGGTGGAGTTGGAACTGCGCGAACTATTGAGCAGCTACGGCTTCCCCGGGGACACCACTCCGATCGTGCGTGGTAGCGCCAAAGCCGCTTTGGACAGCACCAGCACGGATCCGAACGCTCCTGAATATGTCTGTATTCGCGAGTTGTTGCGCGTGGTGGACGAATACATTCCCGAACCGAAGCGTGAAATGGACAAGCCGTTCATGATGGCGGTGGAAGACGTGTTCTCGATCAAGGGGCGCGGAACAGTCGTGACGGGCCGTGTGGATCGTGGTGTTGCCAAGAAGGGTGACCCGATCTCCATTGTTGGGTTGCGTGAGACGAAAGATTCGGTCATCACAGGCACGGAAATGTTCCACAAGGAACTGGATGAAGTGCGCGCGGGTGACAATGCGGGCATCTTGTTGCGTGGTATTGAGCGTGAAGATGTGGAGCGTGGGCAGGTGTTAGCGAAGCCTGGCAGCGTGACACCGCACAAGAAGTTTCTGGCGGAAGTGTACGTGCTGAAGAAGGAAGAAGGGGGACGGCACAAGGCGTTCTTCAATGGGTATCGACCGCAGTTCTACATCCGCACGATGGATGTGACCGGGAACATCGCACTGCCGCAGGGCGTGGAGATGGTGATGCCCGGAGATGATGTGAACCTGACGGTGGAGTTGATCGTGCCGGTGGCGTTGGAGCAGGGCTCGAAGTTTGCTATCCGTGAAGGCGGCTTGACCGTCGGCGCGGGTGTCGTGACCAAGATCATTGCATAGGAAAGCAAGGTGTAGGAAATGGCTTCAAAGAGAAAAGACGTCCGGCCGGTGATCACGCTGCAGTGCAGCGAGTGCAAGTCGCGAAATTACACCACCGAGAAGAACCGGCGGAACGATCCGAACCGGCTGGAATTCAAGAAGTATTGCCCGGTGTGCCGGACGCACCGCGTGCATCGCGAGACGAAGTAAGAGCTTAGTTCGGTGGTTGAACGGTTCTGGAGTTGATGGTTCCACGGCGCAACCCTGTGAGGCGTTGCAGGGACGCCACCGAGGAACAGACAAGAATCGACGACACGAGATAACCAGCGGGCTAACGAAGGCCAGTAGCTCAATTGGCAGAGCACTCGTCTCCAAAACGAGCGGTTGAGGGTTCAAGTCCTTCCTGGCCTGCAGAGGCAACGCCGTCTCACGGGGCGGCGTTTTAGCCGTAAGAACAAAGATACGCAAGTGAGGGCGCGGGATGCCCAAGGAGAACGAAGTTGGCCGATAAGACGAATGCAATGCAGCGCTACTTCAACGAGACGGGTGGCGAGCTGCGGAAGGTCTCCTGGCCCACCTGGCCTGAGGCCCGTCAGCTAACCATCCTGGTGATCATCGTAATGGTCATCGTCGGGCTCTTCCTTGGCCTGGTGGATTGGGGCGCCAGCACGTTCATCCACGCGCTGCTGGGCATTCAATAGGAAAGGCGCCTGTCATCGACGGGTACGAGGAAATAATGGACGAGCGCGAAGCCGAAGAGCGGGCCGAACAGGCACCGCCTCCCGAGCAGGTCGAACCAACCGTTGAGCCGATGGCTCCCACGGTGGATCCGGCGCGGGAGTCCGGCGAGGCCGAAGCCGAGATGCCTGTGGAGGCACCGGCCGAGATGGACGATCAAGAAAAACTGACTGAGCCGGAGCTTGTGTCCGTGACGCCCGCGCCGGAGCTTGAGCCAGCGACTGAAGTTGCAGCGGAGAAAGTGACGGAAGAGAGCGTCGAGGGCGTGGGTGCAGAATCAGAGGGCGCCACGGCAGCGACGATGACGCCAGCGCAGGAACATCGCGCGGCGGCAGCTGAGGGATTGCGCCGCGGACGCCTGCCCCAGGGCGAAGTGCCGGTAGAGGGTGGGAGCGAACCGGCGTGGTACGTGATCCACTGCTATTCCGGCTATGAGAACAAGGTGCGGCACAACCTCGAACAGCGGATCGAGACCATGGGAATGAAGGACCGCATCTTCGACGTCGTCATCCCGACGCAGGAGGAGATCGAGGTCCGCGAGGGCAAGCGCCGCACAGTGGAACGACACATCTTCCCGGGCTACGTCCTGGTGAACATGACGCTCTCCGAGGAATCCTGGTACGTCGTGCGAAACACGCCGGGCGTGACGGGTTTCGTGGGCATGGGCAATCTGCCCACGCCGTTGCGGCCCGAGGAAGTTTCGCAGATCATCAAGCGCATGGAGTCCGAGGCGCCTGCGGTGAAGGTCTCGTTCAAAGTCGGCGAACGCGTTCGCATCGTCGACGGCCCGTTCAACGATTTCCGGGGAACAGTCTCGGACATCGATCTCGAACGCACGAAGGTGCGGGTTATGGTTTCCTTCTTCGGGCGCGAGACGCCGGTCGAATTAGACTTTCTGCAAGTGGAGAAGGCATAGGCAGCAGCATCGCAAGAAGCTGCTGAGATGTGGGAGGGCGACCCATGAATCGCCCGTCAAAACCACGGTACCGGCAGACATTCCGGTACAAGGAGTGAACGTAGATGGCAAAGAAATTCAAGGCAATCGTTCGACTGCAGCTGGAGGCCGGCAAGGCCAATCCGGCGCCGCCCGTAGGCCCCGCGCTGGCGGGACACGGGATCAACATCATGGCGTTCTGCAAAGAGTACAACTCGCGGACGTCTAACAGAGCAGGCGAGGTGATCCCGGCCGAGATCACGGTCTTCACCGACGGCTCATTCACCTTTGTGCTCAAGACGCCGCCGGCCGCCGTCCTGCTGCGGAAGGCCGCGGGCGTGCCCAAAGGATCGGGTGTGCCGAATAAAGACAAAGTTGGGAGCGTAACGCGCAAGCAGGTTCGTGAGATCGCCGAACTCAAGATGAAGGACCTCAACGCGGTCAACATCGATGGCGCCATGAGGCAGGTGGAAGGCACGGCGCGTTCGATGGGTATCACGGTCGAGGAATAGGCAGTGGGAGGGTCTGCGGACCCGCCAACACCACGGAGGAAACAATGTCCAAGCCAGGCAAGAATTACAAGGCCGCACTGGCCAAAGTCGATCTCAACAAGCAGTACATGCCGGAAGCAGGCGTGGCGCTGGCGAAAGAGACGGCGTACACGAAGTTCGACGCGAGCGTGGAAGTACACATGCGCACGGCGCTGGATCCGCGGCAAGCAGACCAGCAGCTGCGGGATGTGGTCGTCCTGCCGCATGGTCTGGGAAAGACGGTGAGAGTGCTTGTATTTGCGGGGGGTGAGGGCGCTGCAGCCGCACGCGCCGCAGGCGCCGACCTCGTTGCGGACGATGACGAGACGCTCAAGAAGATCGAAGGCGGGATGATGGATTTCGACGTTGCCATCGCCACGCCGGATATGATGGGCAAGGTGGGGCGCCTGGGCCGTGTGCTTGGCCCGCGAGGTTTGATGCCGAACCCCAAGGCCGGAACGGTGGTGCCGCCGCAGGATGTGGAGCGGGCCGTAAGAGAGGCCAAGGCGGGGCGCGTTGAGTTCCGGCTGGACAAATCGGCCAACATTCATGTCGTCATCGGCAAGGCATCCTTCGATGCCAAGAAACTGTATGAGAATTTTGCGGCGCTGATGGAAGCCATCAACAAGGCGCGACCATCGGGTGCCAAGGGTGCGTTCGTGAAGCGCATCGTGGTCAACGCGACCATGGGCCCGGGGATCAAGATCGATCCGAACGCGGCGCTGGCTGTGGAGGCTACCGAGTAGCGATACTCGTAACTCAGCCAGGAAATCGACCTGGCGCAGCCGCTTCGCCAAAGACGGCAGGCGCGGCCCCTAAAGCCGCTTAATTCCCTGCCCAGGTGGAGACTTCGGGACAAGTTCAGCCCTCAGGGCTGCTTGAAAGAGTCTTTGCCTGCGAAAGTGGCAAAGACTCTTTCGATTGAAAGGAGGTGACTACACATTGGCACTTACAAGGAAGCATAAGGAAGAGATGCTGGCGACGTATACAGACTGGCTCAAGCGCAGCCAGGCCGTGATCCTGGTGGAGTACACGGGCGCGAAGATGAAGGACATGGACGCCATCCGCGCCAAGATCCGTGAATCGGGCGGCGAGTTCCACGTCGTCAAGAACACGCTGGTCAAGCGGGCGCTCAAGGAATCAGGGATGAGCCTGCCGGATGAGACGCTGCTGCAATCGTCGGCAATGTCGTTCGCGTTCAAGGACCCGGCGGCAACGGCGAAGGCACTGGCAGATGCGACCAAGGGCATGAGCTTCGTCAAGGTCAAGGCCGGCTTCATGGCCGGGCAGATGCTCAGCGCGGCGCAGGTAAAGTCGCTGTCCGAGCTACCGCCGCTGCCGATCATGCGCGCACGGCTGCTGGGCACGATCCAGGCGCCAGCCGGCAAGTTGGTTCGCACGATCGCCGAGCCGGCGCGATCCCTGGCAGCAGTCTTCCGGGCATACTCGGAGAAGGCGTCAGCTGCCGCCTAGTCGGAACATGACCGTCAGGACATGTGACGGTCGCACAACTCAGGATGTTGAATAAGGAGTATTAGGAAATGGCTGCAAATATCGAAAAACTGGTTGAGGAACTGAGCACGCTCTCCGTGCTCGAGGCGGCAGACCTGGTCAAGGCCCTGGAAGAGAAGTGGGGCGTTTCCGCTGCTGCTCCGGTGGCGATGGCTGCCGCGGCGGCTGGCGGCGGTGCCGCGGCTGAAGCCGTCGAGGAGAAAACCGAGTTCGACGTGATCATCAAGGACGCGGGCGCGAAGAAGATCGACGTGATCAAGGTGATACGTCAACTGACTAGCCTGGGCCTCGGCGAGGCCAAGACCCTGGCTGAGACCGCGGGCGGCAAGGTACTCTCCGCAGTTGGGAAAGATGCCGCCAACGACGCCAAGAAGAAGTTGGAAGAAGCCGGCGCTCAGGTCGAAGTCAAGTAAAGTAAAGCTTCTGGAAATGCAGGAAAAGGGCGACTCGCGAGAGTCGCCCTTTTTGGTTCCTTTTCGACAGCGGCCTTACAGAAGGGACAGGATGCCGCATCAACGGGGAAGGTTGGCGCCTGTTAGTACCGATGTCCCAGTGACTCAAAGCCGGGAGTTCCCTATACTCACGGTATCTTGGTCTGACCACCATACCAAACTACAAAATGAGAATAGAGCGGATCACCCATAAATCGCTGCCGGAAGCGGCCGCCGGGAAGCTCGCGGCTTCGATCCTGGACGGTAGTCTGCCGCCGGGGACACAGCTGCCACCCGAGCGTGACCTGATGAACCAACTTGGCATCAGCCGATCGACGCTGCGTGAGGCCTTGAAGCGACTGGAAGAGAACCGATTGATCGAATCGCGGCCTCATGTGGGCTGGTTTGCGCGAAGCATGAGTGAGGCGAATATGACCCAGGCGCGGGAGCTGGCCGGACGTGCTACCGGCATCGCGGCGACCTCTGCCACCAGCGAGCCGCCCACGGGACCGCTGCGTGTCCCGATCGCGGCCGGGAAACCCATCCACATACCCAACCTGCGAAAAGACCGGCTTGGGACGTTTGAATTCATCTCATGGTGGGAACGGGAAAAGGTCCAGAACGCCAAGGTCATGGTCATCGGCGCGGGCGCCCTGGGAAATGAGGTGATCAAGAACCTCGCTCTGATGGGCATCGGCCACTTGTTCATCGTGGATTTTGACAAGGTGGAGGCGGCAAACCTTAGCCGCTCGATCCTTTTCCGGGAGGGTGACAACGACCGCAGCAAGGCGGAGATCGCGGCGGCGCGGGCGAAGTCCATCAACCCCGACGTGCACGTGCAGTACATGAACGGGGACGTGACTTCACAGTTGGGGCTCGGCATCATCCGCCGCATGGATGTGATCATTGGCTGCCTGGATAACCGTGAAGCGCGGCTTGCAGTCAACCGGTTCTGTTATTGGGTGAACAGGCCTTGGGTAGACGGAGCGATACAGGAACTCCTGGGTCTTGTGAGAGTGTTCGTGCCAGGCCAGGGCGCCTGTTACGAGTGCACATTGACCGAACAGGCGCTGCGGGATCTCTCCATGCGGTATTCGTGCCCGCTGCTGGCACGACAGAACATTCTGCTTGGAAAGGTCCCAACCACTCCGACGATCGCGTCGATCATCGGGGCGATGCAGTCTCAAGAGGCACTCAAGCTCATCAATGGCATGCCGGTGGAGCCGGGCAAGGTGACCCACTTCAATGGCATGGTCAACGAGATGCACACGACGGCATACTCGCCGCGGGAAGATTGCGAGAGCCACTGGACGTACGGCGAGATCACCGAGTTGCCGGCGCGAGCGGAACGCACGACCCTGGGCGACCTGCTGCGTATCGCCAGGGCGGACCTTGGGCCGGATGCCATGCTGGAGCTGGATCAGGAACTCATTACGCAACTGGAGTGCCCCAACGACCACACGGTTGAGGAGATCCTGCGGCCGCTGAGCGAAGTTACATTCGAGGCCGGGCACTGCCCAACTTGCGGCGAGCTGCGCGAATCGACGCTTACGCACATCATCACAGGCGAGGAAAAGTTCCTGCATCGAACCCTGGCAAGCGTGGGCGTGCCTCCGCTGCACATCGTGAAAGCCCAAAACGGGGTGCAATACCGCTTCTATGAACTGACCGGTGACCTGCAAGACACCCTGCACTTTCGTCACTTCGAATCCACAAAGGGCACGACGCCTCCTAGCAAGAGCGACGAGAGCGGCGCGAGGGTGCGGTTGAAAAGTGAGCCAAAGCTGCAGGAGCCGGCGGCCAGCGCGCAAGGCGGCCGCATAAGGCTGCGCAGTTGATGCGGGCAGGGGCATGACATTCAGGACCATGGCGACGGGAATGTACGGGTCGGATAGGACTGCGGAGCAATGGCACCTCGTGCGTAAGGTATTTCTGCTCCTACTGCTGGTCGTTGCCACAGCGTTTGGCCTGGTCTATCTGCTCGACCGGGGCCAGCGCGCGCCGATGACGATGTTCAACCTGCTGGCGGACGGCAGCATCGGGGCGATCATGGGCCTGGGGACGCGTATGGTCCTGCGCCGCAGACACTGGCTGATCCAGGCGCTGGTATCGGCTTCACTATCGATCGTGGGATTGATCGTGCTCGGCGCCTTGTCAGGTGCCAGGAGTGGCATTGGCCCGCTTGCGTTGAGCTTTCAGAGAGTGAACTGGCTGGATGGTGCGGGGATCGCGCTCAGGCTGCCAATTCTGCCGGGCAACAGCCCGACGGACTTGCTCGACGTTGCTCACATGGTCATCGCCATGGATCTCTCATGGGTTGCGCTGCGAGCCTGGCGCGGCGGAACAAGGATCCGAGCCAGCCGGCCCGCCTCCGGGTCGTGGGCACGGCCGGTGGCCGCGGCACCTATCTCAACGCCAGCGCCGATGCGCTATGCTGTTGCGGCGCCGGCGTCTACGCCGGTGGTGCGCCCTATCACGCGCACCCGTTCACATCCCATGGTGAAACACAAGCGCGTGGGCAGACTCCTGGTTGCGAAAGCCGTGCCGATGAGACCGCGAAACGGCCGGCTGCGAAGGCGAAACCTGTTCCAGAAGAGGGCAGAAGTGCAGTTGGCGGCGTATGAAGAGCATCGATGTCCGTACTGCCTTGAGGACGTGAAGCGCAACGACATCCGAGGAGCCGTGGAGTGCCCCGTGTGTCATACGCTCCACCATAAGGATTGCTGGGATATCACCGGCACGTGCCAGGTGCCGCATCTCAACGGATAGGATCCGGGAGGAAGAGTATGAGTGATATGAGTGTGACCCTTGTGCTGCCGAGCGGCGGCGCGCGTGCGGCAGACGTACCGGACGATGTGCCGGTGAAGGAGCTTCTGCCCGAGTTCACGAGCCTGCTCGAGCTGCCCACGGTTGGGCCGGACGGGCGGCCAATGACATACCGCCTGGACAGCAAAGCCCTGGGCCGCGAGCTGAAAGAGGAAGAGACGCTGGCCGCGGCAGGTATCCCACAGAATGACCGGCTGGTGCTGACGGCGGATATTACTGCGGGCGCCGGAAATGTTGTGGCCGAGAGCCCGCGCATGCGGCGCTTGCGGGGCGACCAGGAATTGATGCAGGAACTGGCGGCGCGTACGAACATGATCAGCTTCACGGCGCAGTCGCCGCGGCCGAACCTGCCACCTGAGCGGTATATCGTAACGTTCAAGTGCAAGAGCATCGCGAATGTGGATCGACAGGGAAATCCCATCTACAGCGATCACCACCAGGTGGAGATCTACCTGCACAACCAGTATCCGCAGCGCTGGCCGGGGATGAAGTGGCTCACGCCGATCTGGCATCCCAATATCAATCATCTGAACGGCAGCGTATGCATCGACGCGGCCTGGTGGACCGCCAGCCGCTCGCTGGACAGGCTTGTGATCATGCTTGGAGAGATGCTGCAATATAAGAACTATCACGACGACCCGACGAAGCCGCCATTCCCGTGGGATCCGGAGGCAGCGCGTTGGAGCCGTGAGTACCGCAAGAAGCACCCCAACATATTCCCAGTGGACACGCGCGAACTTCTGAGGCCCGAGCGCGTGAAGCTGAACGAAGGGGCAGCAGCTGAGCCGAAGAAGAAACCCGGCATCCGATTGGGACCGGCGGGCGGGGCCGCCAAGCCGGCGCCCGCAGCCGCAGCAAAGCCTGCTTCCGCTTCGTTGTCCGGCACGGCGCCGAAACCGGCTTCCAAGAGCTTCTCGATCAACCTGGGGCCCAAGTCGCCGGATGGCGCCGGCAAGCCGAAGACAACGGCGCTGAGCATCAAGCCCAGGCCGAAGGTGCGCATCAAATAAGGATTTCCCCGCTAGCTACACAGCGGTTAATCAGCGGTAGGAAGTCGATCAACTCATAGAACGAAAGGAGAAAATGTCATGCCAGATATGCCTGTCACTCTTGTTCTGCCGTCCGGAGGCACCCGCAATGCCGAGGTCCCGGATGATGTGCCGGTGAAGGAGCTTCTGCCCGAACTGACCACATCGCTGGAACTGCCGGTAACGGGTCCGGATGGACGCGCGATGTCCTACCGGCTGGACAGCAAGGCGCTTGGCCGCGAGCTGAAAGAGGAAGAGTCACTCTCGCAGGCTGGCGTCCCGCAGAACGACCGGCTGATGATGACTGCCGACGTAACGGCGGGATGAATCAGCTGCAATTTGCCCCCGCCCACCTGCTTCGCTGCAGGCGGGCGGGGGATGGACGCCTGGATGTCATCGATGCTGAAACTACAAGAATTAGAAGTCGAGAAGATGCAGCCACTGAACACTCCCTTCCCCGTGAGCAAAGCCTGTCGCTGGAACTCGCCCTACGACGGAAACGGGCTGGAACCACTGGCGTCCGTGTTCGTGTCGCAGCCGGCCTACAGCCGAATTTGCGTGCATTCAGTGAGCGACATGAAGAACGAAGTCGGCGGCATCCTCGTCGGCCAATGGTGCCTGGGCGAGGATCACCAGCAGTTCGTGGTTGTGGAGCACGCGCTGCCGGCCCGTCACACGCGGCAGGGGAGCGTATACCTGACGTTCACCCAGGACAGCCTGGTGGACATTCACGACCAGATCGAGGCCAACTACAAGGGCCAGAAGATCGTAGGCTGGTATCACACGCATCCAGGAATGGGCATCTTCCTCTCACATTACGACACATGGCTACACCGCAATTTTTTCCCGGAACCGTGGCAGGTGGCTCTCGTGGTTGAACCCGTGGGGGCCACGGGCGGTTTCTTCATTCGGCAAAAGCAGGGCTTGCTGGATCCGATGCGCTACTTCGGCTTTTACGAGCTGGACGGCAACTACGGACGCAGCATGGTGTACTGGAACAACCTGAGTCAGCTTACAGAGGAGAAAGAGAAAGGAGAAAGTGCGGAATGAGCAGAACAATGCGCACGTACTTCTATGCCGTGCTCGGTGGAATCGGTGGATTGATCGGATGGCAGGTGAGCAATATGCTCGGGCTGTCGTTTGGTCCGAGCCTGTATGTCAGTGAGGCCCTAGTCGGCGCGCTGGTGGGCTTGTGCGTGGGACTATGCATCGGCATCACTGAGGGCGCCATGACGCTCAACATCGTTCAGGCCGGCAAGTCGGGTTTATCCGGCGGGCTGCTGGGCATGGTCGCCGGCGCGATCGGGCTGCCGTTGAGTGAGCTGTTCTTCCAGACGGCTGGCGCAGGTTACCTGGGCCGGGCTCTCGGCTGGGGCCTGTTCGGGCTGCTGATCGGTCTGGCTGAAAGTGTGTTTGGCAAGAGCCAGCTGTGGAAAGGAATGTTGGGGGGCTTCGTCGGCGGGGCCATTGGCGGCATCCTGCTGGAGGCGGTCCGTGGTTTCCTGCAGGATCCAATTGCGGGCAAGGCGTTCGGACTCGTTCTCCTGGGTGCCTCGGTGGGCGCTTTCATCTCGCTGGTTGAGGTGGCGCTGGGCAAGGCCTGGCTTGAGGTGACTTCGGGCAAGCTGCGCGGGACCGAGTTCATGCTGGACAAGTTCATGCACGCGAAGGGCCCATCAATCGCGATCGGGAGCTCGCCGCTCAAGTCTGAAATCGTGCTGCCAGATCCCGACATCGCGCCGCAGCACGCCATGCTGCGCGGCGACGGGAGCCAATTCACAGTAAAGGACATGAGTCTCTCGGGCACGTTCATCAACAATCGCAAGATCGAGCAGGCGCGCCTGACCAACGGGCAGCGAATCCGAATGGGTAATACGGAACTGGTGTATCACGAGAAGAGGTAAGCATGCGCAAACTCACGCACAGTATCGCGATCCTGGGCAGTGTCCTGATCCTTGCGGTCTCAGCCTTCTCGAGCGCGCTGGCGCAGGGCGGTGAACCGCAAATCAAGATCACCCAGGTGGACAATTCAAAGTTCCCGCAGGTGACGGTATATATCTCTGTCACGAACGCCGCGGGCGAGCCGATCGGCGTGGATCCATCGACCATTCAGATCTCCGAGAATGGCCAAGTGATGGAAGCCTCGAGTGCCGGAGGCGGCTCGCAGGGTGGCGTTGGGCCACTCACGACCATGCTGGTGATGGATGTATCCGGCAGTATGGACAAGAATGGCAAGATCGATGGGGCCAAGGCGGCCGCCAAAGCCTACGTCGACCAGATGCGATCCGGCGACCAGGCCGGCCTGATGATCTACAACACGAAGTCCAACTACGTGCAGCCGCTGACCCAGGACCATGACGTTCTGAAATCGGCCATAGATTCAATACAAACCGGCGGAGACACGGCGATGTACGACGCGCTGGTGGCCGCTGAAGAGGCACTGAAGGACATCCAGGGCCGCAAGGCGATCATCGCTGTGACGGATGGATTGGACAACAGCAGCACGCATAAGGCAGACGATGTCATCAACGCCATCGGGCCGAGCGGGCTTTCGATCTCGACCATCGGGCTGGGCGATCCGACATCCAAGGCACAGGTCGGGCTGGATGAGGCCGGGCTGAAATCCCTGGCCCAGCGGGCGGGCGGCGGCTACAGCTTCGCCGGTGATGCCAATGCTTTGAGCGCGCTTTTCCAATCGTACGGGCGTGAGCTTCAAAACGAGTACGCCCTGACCTACACGTCGCCATTCACTCTTCGAGATGGTGTCAACCGTGACCTGAAGGTGTCTCTGACCGGGGCCGGCGCGACGGTGGAGTCGAAATACAACCCGGGCGGGGTGCTGCCGGAAGTGCCGCAGCAATCCTGGATCCTCTTTGCGGCCATATTCGTCGGCTTGCTGCTTCTGTTACTTGCGCCGACACTTTTCGGTGCCGGATCCCGCATCTTCGGTGGTGGGGGAGGCCGCAAGCGCGGGCGTGTGAAACTCAGCGGGAGCGGTCCTTCGTCAGCCCCATCCGCTCCGTCCATGGCAAGAGGTCGGGTAAAGATCAAGTAATGAAAAGGCCAGGCTCCGAATTGGAGCCTGGCCTTCTGCTTTTCCAGTAGACAGCAGCGCCGTTAGGACACCATCTCAACCTTGCGTATGACCATGACGACCTTGCCCTTGATCTCGAGGGGGTCGCTCTTATCGACGTAGATCGGTTTCATGGTCGGATTTGCAGGTTGGAGACGGTAGCGGTCCTTCTCCTTGTAGAAGTACTTCAGCGTCGTCTCGCTGCGGTCCGGAAGCCAGACAGCAACCATATCGCCGTTGCGGGCGTCCTGGGCAGGCTTCATGACAACGATGTCGCCATCGTTGACCATGGCGTCCACCATGGAATTTCCATGGACCTCGAGGGCGAACAAATCCTTGCCCTTCTCGCGTGATGGCATGAGCGAGGCAGCAATCTCCACCGACTCATCCGGATCCAGGTAATTGAAGTCGGAGCCCGGGACGAGGATGGGTTCGCCGGCTTGAATGCGGCCCAGAACGGGGACCCTGAACATTTCGCCGATGGGCGTCTGCCCGGTGACGCGCAGTCCGCGCGAGATCTTGCGGTCGCGCTCGATGTGCCCGCTCTTCTCCAGCTGATCGAGGTAGTAGTTCACGACCGAGGTGGAGGAGATGCTGCAACTCTCCCCGATCTCGCGGATTGAGGGCGGGTGCTTGTGCTTGCGCTGGTACTCCTGAATGAAATCCAGGATGCGCTGGTGGCGTTCACCCAAGCCCTTGCTTTTTCGAACCATCATCATATGCGCCTCCTGAGCCGATATTCGCTCATTTGTGCTAATAATACATGAACATGCGTTCCATGTCAAGGTCCCGTCGACGGTGGGAGAGCCGCTCGGCAAATTGATTGCCCGGCACGAGACGAAGGCAGCGCGGCGGCCCTCTTTACTGCACACAAGGAAGGCTGTCCCAGAATTGAAGTATGCCTTAATATTATTCACGAACACTTGACGCGAACTAAATAATTCGTATAATGGAATTAATCGGCAGATCAAGAATGAAGTGGTTTTTCTCCTGGGGCGCTGTGGCGAGTCCAGAATTGCCCAAGGCTATGGAGCCGTAGGAGCACAAAGCGATGTTGGAGATCACCATCCAAAAGGGGGTCGGCCTCTACCGGGAATACCCGCGGGCTTTCTGGATGATGGCGCTCGCAACACTCATTGACCACATCGGTGGGTACCTGCTCTTTCCGTTCTTTGCACTGTACCTGACGTCGAGATTTGGGGTAAGCATGGCGCAGGTGGGGGTGCTCTTTGCCGTCTACTCCGTTTCCAGCATGGTGGGGTCGACCTTGGGCGGAGGGCTGGCGGATCACTTCGGCCGCAAGCGTATGATCCTATTCGGCCTGATCTTTTCTTCTTTGAGCGCACTCTCGATGGGGCTAGTGGATAAGTTCAGCGCTTTCTTTCTGCTGGCAGTCAGCGTCGGTGTGCTATCAGATGTGGCCGGCCCCGCGCACCAGGCCATGGTGGCAGACCTGTTGCCCGAGGCAAAACGGGCAGACGGTTACGGAATTATCCGCATCGCCTTCAACATCTCGGCAGTCATCGGCCCGGCAATCGGAGGCCTGCTGGCGGCCCGGTCCTATCTCTACCTGTTCATCGCAGACGCGGCCATCAGCATCCTGACGGCCATCTTCGTGGCCGTGGTGCTGCCCGAAACGAAGCCGGCCGCGCAGGTCCATGAGGAACGTCCGAGCCTCCTGCGAACCATGGGCGGATACGGCAAGGTGGTGCGGGACAGCGCGTTCATGTTCTTTCTCGGGGCGGTCGTTCTGCAGGTCTTCGCCTACGCCAACATGAACACGACGCTGGGGGTGTTCCTACGGGACGAACGCGGCGCCTCCACGGAGATCTACGGACTCCTCTTGAGCATGAATGCAATAATGGTGGTGCTGCTGCAGTTTCCCATCACGCGCCGCATCGAGGGATTGCCCCCAATGCTGATGATGGCCGCCGGCACGGTGCTGTACGCGATCGGATTCGGCATGTTCGGATTTGCAGCGGCCACAGGAATGTTCGTGGTGGCAATGGTGCTGATCACGATCGGCGAAATGATCGTCGCCCCGGTGGCCCAAGCCGTTGTAGCGACTTTCGCCCCGGAGGACATGCGGGGGCGATACATGGCCGTCTCGGGGCTGGCCTGGGGCATACCGTTCGGCATAGGACCTTACCTGGCAGGACTGATCCTGGATGGCCCGCATCCAGAGTCCCTGTGGTATGCGGCGGCCATGGTTGCCTCCTTGTCAGCCGCAGGTTTCCTGATTCTCAATGGGCGAAAACGCGCTGCCCGGTCAGATGTCGCCCAAGCCTCCGAACTCGTCCCATAGGAGGAGTCCAGATGCGACCGATGCCTGCTCGATGCCCAATCTGTGAATCCGAAATGGAGGTGGTGCGGATGCACTGCCAAGCTTGTGACACATCCATTGAGGGTCGCTTCAGCGCCGGCGCGCTCTCCCGCCTAACGCAGGAGCAGCTGGATTTCGTCACCACGTTCGTTCGCTGCGAAGGGAAGATCAACCGAGTGGAACAGGAAATGGACCTTTCGTACCCGACCATTCGCAACAAACTGCAGCAAGTGATACGCGCGCTGGGCTTCGAGCCCGGACGCGAGGAGGATGCCGATGCGCTTGCAGAAAAGCGCCGGGGCATACTGAATGACCTGGAAGAAGGTCACATCAGCGCGGATGAGGCGATGAGGGCACTACAGGAAGCATAGGAAATGTCAGGCGGGGCTGTCCCGATGGCGGAGGCAAGAATGGCAGAGCAAGAAGAGCGAATGCGAATTCTCAAAATGATCGAGGAACACAAAATCACGGCCGAGGAGGGCGCGAAGCTTCTCTCGGCGCTCGGACAGGCAGCTGGCGGAGGCACAATGCCCGGACGGGGATCGGCGGGAGGAAAATGGCTGCGCATCAAAGTCACCGATATCGCGTCAGGACGGTCAAAGGCCTCGGTCCAGATCCCGCTTGGGCTGATCGATGCTGGCATGAAGATCGGTGCTCACTTCGCCCCGGAAGTCGAGGGCATTGACATGTCCAGTGTCCTGGATGCAGTGCGCGCGGGTGCAACCGGCCGAATCATCGACGTAACCGACGACGAAGACGGGGAGCACGTGGAGATATTCGTGGAATAGCGATAGCCGACGGAAGGCGCAAAAAGACCGCCCAAGGTCATGCATGGGCGGTCTTCGCTTATAGATGCACTTAGCATCTATGATCTCGTGATGCTGGTCATCAGATCGGCCGGAACTACGGCAGCGCCGACCACACCCGGTCCGGTATGGACGCCGAGCACCGGCGAAATCCGCAGAGTCTCAAGTGTGGCAATGTTGAGCGTCTGACGCAACCGCTGCTCCAGATCGCGTGCCTTCTCCTCAAATCGGCCGTGCAACACCGTGACCCAAACCGGCAGGCGGGCATATGCGGCTTGAAGGTGATCCGTGATGGCGTCCATGGACTTCTGGAGGGTGCGCGCGGTCGCCGCCGTGGTGTACTTGCCGTCCGAGTCGACTCGAATTACCGGCTTGAGGTGCAATAATGCCCCAGCCAGGGCCTTGACCCGGCCGATGCGGCCGCCCCGGGCGAGGTATTCCAATGTATCGAGGGTGTAGACGACCTGCGTGCGGGCCCTGAGGAGCTCGAGCCTCTCCTGGATCGCCTGAAATGTCCAGCCGGCTTGGGCGGCAAGAGCAGCGGCAAGAACCTGGAACCTTTGTCCTCCAGACAGGGTCAAGGTATCCCAGAAATGAACATTGGCATGCTGCTTAAGCTGATCTCCGGCAGCCCGCGCCGCCTGTATCGTTCCGCTGAGTCCCGAGGAAATGTGGATGGAGAGAATCTCCGGGTCGTGCCGGGCAAGGTCGGAGTAGAGTTCAGCGAACAGGCCGGTGGACGGCATGGCCGTGGTGGGGATATTCGGCCGCATAGCCTCCAGGCGATCATAGAAGGCGTCTGGAGAGATCTCGCTGGAGGCGATCTCTTCGCCAGGAAATTGAATGTAGAGCGGCGCCTCGGTGACCCCGTAGCGCTCCAGTTCCTCCGGCGGCATGTCAGCGGCGCAATCCGTGACAATCTTCATGACCGCTCCTTTTCTTTCAGAATTTCATTGTACCTCCGAGCGGCATTAATGCAACCCGCCGACGGCACAATTTCGCTCCCAGGCCGTCCGCAAGGACAAGTCGACCTTCCAGTGCGAATTCGACATGATGCCCTTCCCGTGGCGCGGCGAGATGCTGGCGCTGCATTTCGCAAGAGAAGTCAAGTAGGGGACACATCAAGTGGAACCTCCCGTGTCCACGTGCACGGGAGGTTCTTGATTCTGGAAGGGCGGAGCCAGCCGCAGGGCAGCGACGGCTCCGGAAGACCTCAGCAGCAGCCGCCGATATCTGAGCCGTTGCAGCAATCGTCGTTGCAGGTTGGGTCGCTCAAGGCTATTCACCTCCTTTCAGCTGAGATGCGCGCGCTGGTCGACTAGGGCTTCCTGGCGGTGACGCGGGCGCTGAATACGGTCTCTCGAATAGACTCGGTTGAGAAGGTGTGCAAATCCACGGCCTGGCCCATGTCGCGAACGGCTTCTTCGATTGCCATCTTGTCAAAGTAAGTGGGGGTGATGCTGACATCCACCAGCCCGGCCGCTTCCATAGCCTGCTGATACTCGTTGACGTCGATGGCACCTGCGATGCAACCAGCCCAGGCGCTCAGACTACTCTTTACGTTCTCGGGCAGGGGGCCGTCGGTCACGATGTCAGACACCGCCATTCGGCCGCCGGATTTGAGCACGCGGAAGATTTCCCGAAATACCGCTGGCTTGTCCGGCGAAAGGTTGATCACGCAATTGGAGATGGCGACATCGACGCTGGCGTCTTCAACCGGCAGCTGCTCCATCAGACCCTGACGAAATTCGACATTGGAGAGCCCGAGGCGAAGCGCGTGGCCGCGCGCCCGTTCGATCATCTCCGGCGTCATATCAACGCCGATGACGTGCCCCTTCGGCCCGACTTTCTGCGCGGCGAAGAAGCAGTCCCGGCCGGCGCCAGAGCCCAGGTCCAGCACGGTCTGGCCCGCTTCGAGCGACGCAAGCGTGATGGGATCGCCGCAGCCGTAACTAACCGGCAACTCTCCGCTTGGAAGTGTGGAAAGCAGCTCGACCGGATACAAATCATCCTGGCTGCAACACGAGGCGCCAGCACCGCAGCAAGCGCTATCGGCCTTGATGCGATCGGCATAATGCTCGCGTACGACGTCGTGGATCTTCTCGGGTGTGTCAGTCATTGTGTCCTCCAAAGTCTGTTTGCTGAATGTTCAACGATTCCGACTCATATAGATGAGCGTCAATGCGTATTCGCAAAAAAAAGGGGAACAAAGGGCCTGTTGGTTCTATTTCTCAATAATCTCTCCCATCTTGACGGTGAGCTGTTGCTCCGGAGCGAACTTCAGCATCAGCTGACCGCAGCAGCGGACAACTCGGTCCTGGTTAAGTGTGTAGAAGGTCTGCTTGCCTTCGTCGCGAGTATTGACCAGCCCCGCCTCGCGCAAGACCGCCAGGTGATGCGACACGGTCGGCTGCGTGACGCGAGTCTTTTCAACGATCTGATTAACCGAAAGCCACCGGCAGCAACAAAGGCCCATGATCTGCTGACGGGTGTCGTCGGCAAGTGCCTTGGCGAACAAGAGAGGATCAGAGGTGCTCAAATCGATATCCTTCTATGAGACATTATATAGATGTCCGTCTATTTGTCAAGGGTTGAATTTGGGCGAGTTTTCCCGGATCGTCGGGGTCCCTGCGCCAAGCGATGGAGTAAGCCTAGGGCCCCCAGAGCGGTCAGTAACAAGAGAGGAGCCTGAATTCCCAATGTCCCAGACTGGCGCAGCCAAACAGATTTCAAGTGCCTTGTTGGCCTGGGAAGCCGTGCAAGCGCAGCCTCACCGTTTTGGAGGCACTGAGTATCGCGTGGGGCGCCGGGAAATTGGTCACGTGCACGGCGACTCTCTGGTGGACATTCCGTTCCCGAAGGGAATCCGGGACGAGCTAATAGCGGCGGGGGAGGCGACCCAACACCACGTGATTCCGGTCAGTGGATGGGTTACCGTCTATCTGAATGGCCCTGGCGACGTGGATCGGGCTGTGCGCTTGTTCCGACGATCATATGAATTGGCGCTGGTCCAGGCGTCGCGACGAACCCCAAAGACGTAGCCGGATCTGTCGTATGAATCACAAAGGCGGTCCACCAGGACCGCCTTTGTGATTCATACGCAATTGCTGAGCTAAATATCGGCGATTCCGTTCTCAGGCAGCCAGCAGCACAACACGAGCTCGCGGGCAGCCTTGACCTCGTCCATGCGGCCGAATTTAGTCGTCAGCGGGGCATCGTGCAGTAGACTGGGCTGCGATTTCGCCTCTTCGGCGATCTTCAGCAAGGCATCGACGAAGGCGTCGAGGGTATCCTTGTTTTCAGTCTCAGTCGGCTCGATCATGAGGGCCTCATGCACGATGAGAGGGAAGTAATTCGTCGGTGGATGGAAACCATAATCCATCAGGCGCTTGGCAACATCCAGGGCGCGGACGTCGCTGCCCTCAAAGCGCCCTTCAGCAACAAACTCGTGCATGCAAGTGCGGTCGAATGGAACGTGATAGGCCTTGCGCAGGCGAGCCATCAGGTAGTTGGCATTGAGGACGGCGTACTGTGAGATGTCCTTGAGGCCATCGGGACCATGCATGGCGATGTATGTGAAGGCGCGCACCATGCCGCCGCCAAAATGGCCATGGAAGGCTTTCATGCGGCCAATGGACTGCTTGGGGGTGACAAAGCCGAAGAGCGGCGGAGTATCGTCGGAACCTTCTTCGACAATATCGACCAGAGGAGCGGGCAGAAAGTCCGCCAAGTGCGCTGCAACACCAACCGGACCGCTTCCCGGTCCGCCGCCACCATGGGGCACCGCAAAGGTCTTATGGAGATTGAAGTGCATGATGTCAAAGCCGAGCTCCGCGGGTCGGACGATTCCCAGGAGGGCATTCAGGTTGGCACCATCACCGTACATCAGGCCGCCACAATCATGGACAATTTTGGTCACGTCCAGAATGTGCTCATCGAAAAGGCCCAAGGTGTTGGGGTTGGTAAGCATCATACCAAGCACGGTATCGTCGCAGGCTGCCTTGAGAGCTTCTAAATCGACATTGCCGCGGGCATCAGACGGAATCTGGACGATCTGCAGGCCGGTCATGCCAGCTGAGGCCGGATTTGTGCCGTGGGCGGAATCAGGGATCAGCATTTTGATGCGCTTCGCATCGCCGCGGGCGCGGTGATAGGCGCGCATAATCAGGACGCCGGTGAACTCGCCGTGGGCGCCAGCTGCCGGCTGGAGCGTGATCGCGGGGAAGCCGCTGATCTCCTGCAACCACTCCTGCAGTTGATACATGAGGGCAAGATTGCCCTGCACCGTTTCGACCGGCTGTAATGGGTGCGTGAAGAGGAAGCCGGGCAGACGGCAGGTATCCTCATTGATCTTCGGGTTGTACTTCATGGTGCACGAGCCGAGCGGATAAAAGCCGCTGTCGACGCCGTAGTTGAACGTGCTGAGGCGCGTGTAGTGTCGAATCACATCCACTTCGGCGAGCTCCGGAAGCGGCAGATCCTTGCGGAGCAGCGAGGTCGGCAGCTTGGCCAGCGGCACATCCGGCTCGGGGAAGGTAACGCCGGTGCGACCGGTTGAGGACAAGTCGAAGATCGTCGGTTCGACGATCTTTGGGGAAACGGCCACAGTTGTCTCAGTCATGGCTGGCCTCCGAAAGCGCGTCCACCAGTGTGTCGATCTCTTCTTTGGTGTTCATTTCGGTGACGGCAATCAGCAGGTGTTCCTTGAGCCCCGGATAATCCTGCCCCAACTCGTAGCCGCCAAGGATGCCATGCTCCAGAAGGTGCGCATTCACCTCGGCGGCTGGGCGCCCAAGGCAAAGCGTGAACTCGTGGAAGAACGGATCGCCGAAGCACAATTTCATGCCCGGGATGGCAGCGAGCTTCTGTGCGGCGTAGTGCGCCTTGTGATAGCAGAGTTCCGCCACCTGACGCAGCCCCTTTTGGCCAAGCAGCGACAGGTACACAGCCGAAGCCAGCGCGAGCAAACCTTGATTGGTGCAGATGTTTGAGGTGGCCCGCTCGCGCTTGATGTGCTGCTCACGTGCGGTGAGCGTCAGAACGTACGCCCGCTGGCCCCGATTGTCGATCGTCTCGCCAACCAGGCGCCCTGCCATCTTGTGGACGTACGACTTGCGGGTGGTGAAGTATCCGAGCGTGGGACCACCGAACCACATGGGGATGCCAAGCGGCTGACCGTCACCCACGACGATATCCGCATCCATCTCACCGGGCGTTTTCAATAGCCCCAACGCCGTCGGATTTGTGATCACGCAAGCGAGTGCCCCTTTTGAGTGAGCCGCGGCTATCACCTTTGTGTAGTCAAACACCCGGCCGAAGAAATCGGGATACTGCACCAGAACCAACATGGTCTGATCATCGATGAGGGACTCCAGTGCATCCGGTCCCGCATCGAGATCGCCCTGAGGATCATCCCCGACGATCTCCACACCCATGCCCTGAATGTACGTCCGAACGACCGCCCTGTATTGCGGGTGCACGGAGGGCGAAATTACGACCTTGCGGCGCTTGCCGCGATATTGGGCGAACGCCATATTGACGGCCTCGGCTGCGGCAGTGGCCCCATCGTAGTGCGAGGCATTGGAAACCTCCATGCCTGTGAGAGCAGCCATCAGGGACTGATATTCGAAGATGGCCTGCAGGGTACCTTGGGAGATCTCGGGCTGATAGGGGGTGTATGCCGTATAAAACTCTCCACGGCGAAGTACGTGGTCGACGGCCGCGGGCACATAATGGTTGTAAGAGCCCGCTCCCAGGAAGGAGATCAGATCCCCGCGCGTATGCTCATTGCTCAGGGCGATATCCTGCAATTCGGCAGCTGCCTCCATCTCGGTCAGGGCAGGCGGCAGGTCCAACTTGGGAAAGCGGTGGGCGGCGGGGACGTCGCGGAACAGGTCATCCAGTGACTTGGCGCCAATCGTCGCGAGCATCGCATCACGCTCACGCGCGCTTATCGGAATGTAGGTCATGGGGCCTCTCTTGTGCAATCGCGTCTGCGAATTCCAGTTCAGACGCGGCCATGCGGGCCGAGGATCAGTGAGATCGCTCGGCGCAGTACTTCTCGTATGCGGCGGAATCCATCAGATCGGACCCGGGAGTCGCGCCGGCTACCTTGACCATCCACCCAGCTCCATAGGGATCACTGTTGAGGGTCTCAGGCTTTTCGGAGAGCGCCTTGTTGACCTCGCTTACCTGGCCGACGACAGGGGAATAGGTTTCCGCGGAGGCTTTAACCGATTCGACCGAGGCGATGGCCTTGCCGGGGGCCACACTCTCTCCCGACTCAACCTGTATTTCGACGAACACGATATCGGAGAGCTGGGATTGGGCGTAGTCGGTCAGCCCCATGGCGCCCGTGGCGGGGTCAAACCATTCGTCAGTCTTGCTGTATTTCAGATTCGCGGGTGTATTCATACAAGGGTCTCCTCAAATGCCGACAAGTATGATGATTAAGACGAGAGACGCACGGCGCCGAGCCGTGCGTCTCTGTGAATGGACCTGAGAGTTTCGCCCGCGTTCCCCGCTGACGTGCCCGGAGAGGCGGACTTGCACCGTCGGTGTCTCTTGGGAGAGACTTTCCAGAGATTTCGGAAGCAGGGTCCTTTTGCCTGAGAGATTCGCCTGGGTTCGCTGATCGGACCAGGTTTGCCCCTTCGGCGCCCGGTGCGGATCGCCCGGATCTCTTCCCTGCAGCCGCTAGATTGTACTTTCTGGAGCAAGCCGTTCCATTGTATGGGCGCAGGTGCGGGCAGTCAAGAGGACAAAAATCACGGACAATGTCTGGAGCCAAGCGGAAGCGTCCGGAAGTGAGAGCGTGCGAGGCAGCTGGGTTTGGATGGACTTGAGGCGTGGGAAGAAAGGGAACAAAAAAGGGGCCCGCGCCAGGCGGGCCCCTTTTTGCTAGGACGAAACTACACCCATCCCTGGCTCTTGATGAAATTGGTGAGAGCAGGGATCTCGAAGAGCTGGCCCTGGTAGGCAAGGTACGCCCAATAGAAGAAAACCAGCCAAAGCACGGGCGCGCAGAAGGCGCCGACGACCGTAATCCCCAGGATGATCGCGATGATCCAGAAGACGACATTGGCGGCCAGCGCCTGGACGGCGTGGTACTTGATGAACGGACGTTTCTTCTTGTCTTCCATGAAAAGCATGATAAGGGCGATGAGGCCAATCGGGTAGCCAAGGGCCGCCCAAAGTTTGTCATCGCTGGTGGCATCGGGTGAAACGGTTGCTGGTGACATGGATAGCTTCCTCCTGAGTGGGTTTGAGTTTGAAGTATTGTACAGCACAACAATGCGGAAGGCAACAAGCGCCGGAAGCTCGCAAGTTCTACTGTGCTAAAATGCACAGAATGGCCCGTGTGGTGTTCATGGGTTCGCCTGAATTTGCGGTCCCAAGTCTGCGGGCGCTCACACGACAGTACGACGTTGTTGGAGTTGTAACACAACCCGATAGACCGGCCGGAAGGGGGAGAGAGTTGCGGCCGCCTGCCCTGAAGGAAGAGGCAGGTAAAATCGGTATACCCGTCATCCAGCCCGATAAACTAGTCAATCCCCAGGCGCTGGACCAGATCCGCGCCTGGGCGCCGGACGTAATCGTGGTGGCGGCCTTCGGCCAGATCCTGAAGCCCGAGATGCTGGAATTGCCGCGGCACGGCTGTGTCAATGTGCACGCCTCGCTGCTGCCCCGCTGGCGGGGTGCCGCGCCGATCCAGGCGGCCATCGCCGCAGGCGATGCCCAGAGCGGGGTGACAATCATGAAGATGGATGTGGGAATGGACACGGGGGGCATTCTGGCGCAGACCAACGTCCCCATCGGACCGGATGAGACCGGCGGTTCTCTTACCGGCCGGCTGGCTTCGATCGGTGCGGAGCTGCTGATTGCAACGCTAGCAGAATTCCTCTCCGGCCGTTTGCAGCCGCAGCCGCAGGATCCTGAGAAGGCAACGAAAGCGCCATTACTGAAGAAAGAAGATGCGGCCCTAAACACCCTAGTTGCGGCTGTGGATCTTGAGCGGCGAGTAAGGGCGTACAACCCGTGGCCCGGCGCCTACACAGAAGTAGGCAACATGCGGCTGATTGTCCATCGCGCTCACGTGGCGAGAACCACCGCGCCCAGCGGAAGCCGACAAATCATCGACGATCTCCCCGCCATTGCCACGAAAGATGGAGCACTCGTGCTGGACGAAGTCCAGCCCCCGGGCAAGAAGAGGATGAACGGGAGAGACTATCTCCGGGGGGCCCGAGGATGGACGGCCTGAAGGCCGCGGGGCGCGGCATTCTCTGTTAGCGCTAAATAGCGGCCGCAGTTCTGCAACCACTCGATCTGCAAGAACACCATGCCGAAATACATTCTCTCCATCGACCAAGGCACCACAAGCACGCGGTGCATGCTGTTCGATCATGCGGGCGCGGTGGTGGCCTCGGCGCAGAAAGAGCATAGGCAGATCTACCCCCAGCCAGGGTGGGTAGAGCACGATGCCGAGGAGATCTGGGAGAACGCGAAGGCAGTAGTTGCAGCAGCGCTGAGACAGGCCAATGCGGGACGCAAGGACATTGCCGCGATTGGGATAACGAATCAGCGCGAAACGACCGTTGTATGGGACCGCAAGACGGGCAAACCAATTCATGCCGCCATCGTCTGGCAGGACACACGGACGGATTCCATTTGCAGAGAGTTGGCAGGCAGTTTCGGAGAGGACCGTCTGCGGGAAAAGACCGGACTGCCGAGCGCGACCTATTTCTCTGGACCGAAGTTGAAGTGGCTATTAGATAGCAAAGTCGACCTGCGCAAGCGGGCGGAGGCAAGCGAGGTCCTATTCGGGAACATAGACAGCTGGCTCATCTGGAAACTGACGGGCGAGCACTTCACGGATGTCACCAATGCCTCGCGGACGATGCTGATGAACCTGCACTCACTCGATTGGGACGATGAACTGATCGAGGCCCTTGAAATCCCGAAGACGATGCTGCCTCGAATCGGCGCATCGTCAGAACCCATTGCGGCTGTACTTGAAGAGTCTTCTTTGGGCGGAGTACCGGTGAATGGCGATCTCGGAGATCAGCAAGCAGCGCTTTTCGGACAGGCATGTTACGTGGGCGGAGAGGCAAAGAATACGTACGGCACGGGATGTTTCATGCTGATGAACACCGGTGGCGTACCCGTGATGTCGAAGGCTGGACTTCTGACCACGGTCGCATATAAGATCGGTGCTGCAGCTCCTGTATACGCGTTGGAGGGCTCGGTTGCCGTCGCCGGCGCGCTGGTGCAGTGGATCCGAGACAACCTGGGGCTGATCGACAACTCCGCCGATATTGAAAGGCTCGCCAGATCGGTTGATGACAACGGCGGCATCTTCTTCGTGCCGGCCTTTGCAGGCCTGTTCGCGCCGTACTGGCGTTCAGATGCCCGGGGCGCAATCCTGGGGATGACGCGCTACGCGAACAAGGGGCACATAGCGAGGGCAGCGCTTGAGGCGACTGCCTTCCAGACACTTGATGTGCTCGAGGCCATGGAGCAAGACAGCGGGATCAAGTTGAGCGCGCTGAAGGTGGATGGCGGAATGGTCGCCAACGAACTCCTGATGCAATTCCAGGCTGACGTTCTCAACGTCCCCGTGACCAGACCCATAGTGACCGAAACGACGGCGCTTGGAGCGGCCTACGCGGCAGGACTGGCAGTGGGCTATTGGAAGAGCCTGGACGAACTGCGAGGCAATTGGCGGCCGGATAAGACCTGGTATCCGGCTGGCAAAACCGCCAAGCGGGATGAGCAGTATGCGCTCTGGAAGAAAGCCGTGAGCCGTACGCTCAATTGGGTGGAGTAAATCCTCTCAATAGGGGCCGAAATCCATCTTGGGGCTTGGGATACGTAGAACATGAATCGTGAAGCGGCAATGGCCTGGTTGAGAACGCGAAGAGAGGTGTCCGTGTTGATAGTGGGGGCCGGCATCAACGGGATCGGGACGTTCCGCGACCTGGCGTTGAACGGTGTGGATGTCCTACTGATCGATCGGGGAGATTTCTGTGGGGGAGCAAGTGCAGCCTCCTCGCACATGGCGCACGGGGGCATCCGCTACCTGGAGAATGGTGAGTTCAGGCTGGTCCGGGAAGCCGTGCAAGAGCGCAACCTTATGATACAGAACGCCGCCCACATCGTACGCCCGCTCCCGACCACCATACCGATTTTCCGCCGGCTTTCCGGCCTGCTCAATGCCCCGCTGAAGTTCCTGGGCTGGCTGGACCGTCCAAGCGAACGGGGGTCGCTGGTCATCAAGGTCGGACTGATGCTGTATGACGCATACACAGGCAAGAAGCGCGTCGTGCCGCGACATCGTTTCATGAACCGCACGGAATCGCTGGGCCGCTGGCCGCTGCTGAATCCGGACATCGTCAACACAGCCACCTACTACGACGGGGCAATCTTGCAGCCCGAGCGATTGGGCGTCGAGCTCGTGCTGGATGCCGAAGATGGGAATCCCGAAGCGGTGGCCATAAACTACATGAGCCTGGAGGGTCGCAAGGGAGAAGCCGTCGTCCTGCGGGACGGCCCAACGGGGAATGAGTTTGAGATCCGGCCTCGGCTCCTGATCAACGCTACGGGACCGTGGATCGACCTATCGAATGAGAGACTGGGGAGCAGGACAAGGTTCATCGGGGGCACCAAGGGCTCGCATGTTGTCCTGGCGCATGCTGAATTGCGCGAGGCGATCGGAGACCACGAATTCTTCTTTGAAAACCAGGATGGACGCATCGTATTGATCTTCCCGCTGTTTGATCGGGTGTTGATCGGCACGTCCGATATCCCGGTCGGAGACCCTGACGACGTCCGCTGCACTGACGAAGAAGTAGAGTATTTCCTGGGCCTCGTGAAGCGTGTCTTCCCTTCCATCCAGGTGGATCGATCACAGATCGTTTTTCGTTTCAGCGGCGTGCGGCCGCTGGCGAAGAGTGAATCGAAGACGACCGGGCAGATATCCAGAGATCACGAGATCTGCTTCACGGGTGATGGTGCTGGAGAACCTCCTTTCCCGGTGTACTCGCTCGTGGGCGGGAAATGGACGTCGTGGAGGGCATTTGCCGAGCAAGTTACGGACAGGACGCTGGACCGCCTGGGCCGCAGCCGCTCTGCAGGCACACAAATGATGCCCATTGGTGGCGGCAAAGGTTACCCGACGACCGAGGCTGAGCGCGCCAAGCAGGTTCAGCGGATAGCTAAGAGCGCCGTAATCCCCATACAACGGGCAGAAAGGCTTTTTGAGCGCTATGGCACACGTGCACAAGCCGTCGCGGACTACGTGCGCCGAGGAGCCGACCAAGACTTGAAAGCCCTCCCGGAATACAGTCGTCGTGAGTTCCAATGGCTGGCGGAGGGGGAGAAGGTCGCACACCTGGATGATGTGCTATTGCGGCGCACGATGCTGGCGATGTTGGGAAAGTTATCCAGATCGACCGTCGCGGAAATCGCCGAGGCTCTTGCGCCCGCGCTGGGATGGAACGCTGAAGAAACAGATAGCGAGACGCGTCGGGCCCTGGAGATCCTGAAGACGCATCACCAGGTAGAACTCTGAGGCCCCAGGGGGCTGAGCGCGGGGGGACAGTTGAAGGCCAGATGGTAGAATTCGCTCGATGAACTGCTCCGTGGTCATCCCGGTCTATCGCGGCGAGTCCACGCTGGATGAGCTGGTGGAGCGATTGGCAGCCGTGCTACCCAAGGCAGCCGAGCAATTCGAAGTCGTGCTAGTCAATGATGGAAGCCCGGATGACAGCTGGGGGGCGATTAGCCGGCTATCGGCCAAGTATCCGTGGGTCCGTGGGGTGAGCCTCACCCGGAATTATGGTCAGGAGAACGCCACACTGTGCGGCATTCTTGAGGCGCGGCATGAAGTCATTTGCACCATGGATGATGACCTTCAGCACAGGCCCGAGGACTTGCCGAGGCTCATCAGCAAGCTCGAGGAAGGGTACGACGTGGTCTACGGTGTGCCGCGAGTGCGGCGGCAGGGGTGGTGGAAGAACCTGGCGACGGCGGCGGTCAAACGCGTGATGTCCTGGAGCTTGGGATTAAGCGCTGTGCGAGATATCAGCGCGTTCAAGGCGCTCAGGGCCGATCTTCGTGAAGGATTCCGGCCCGTGGGCCCGGATGTGTTCGTGGATGCGCTCATCACGTGGGTTACGCATCGCACTGCCTCGGTTGAAATAGAGGAAGCCCGCCGGGAACATGGGCAATCCAACTACGACCTGGGCAAGCTCATCCGCGTCGCCCTCCTGGTTATCACCAACTATACGACCATACCGCTGCGGCTGGCGAGTGTGACCGGCTTCCTTTTCACGATTCTGGGATTCTTTGTATTCCTGTACGTCGTGTATGTTTACTTCGCGGATGGCTCCGTACCCGGCTTCCCATTCGTAGTGTCCGTAGTGACCATCTTCAGCGGCGTTGAGCTCTTCGCGGTAGGCATCATCGGTGAGTATCTGGCGCGTGTTTTTGAGCGCAGCTCGGGTCGGCCCATGTTTGTGGTACGGGAGCGTGTGGGGAGCAATTTGTGATCGCGGTCATCCTGCAGCCGTCGTACATTCCGTGGCGCGGCTACTTTGACCAAATACGACGCGCGGACACGTTCGTTTTCTACGACGACGTGCAATACGATAAGCACGGCTGGCGGAATCGAAATCAGATCAAGACTGCGCAGGGGAAGCAGTGGCTCACCATTCCGGTCCATAGCGCCGGGGCGACTTCGGGGATGCCCATAAACGGGGTGCGAATCGACTGGAGTAAGCCCTGGACCAGAACCCATCTCAAGGCACTCGCTGTCGCGTATGGCCGGGCCCCGTACTTCAAGACGTATACACCGCTCCTGGATAAACTCTACACGAGGCAGGACGAATTCCTGGCCGATTTCACCATCGAAACGACGATCCAGTTGGCGCGTGCGCTGGGTATTCAAAAAACGAAATTCCTGCGATCATCCGAGATGAACGGAATATCCGGGCGCAAGACCGACCGCCTGATCGAGATACTCCGGCGAGTGGGTGCAAGTCACTACATCAGCGGCCCATCGGCGCGCGAATACATTGATGCTCGTGCTTTCGAGAGAGCCGGCATCGCGCTTGAATACATGCACTACGATTACCCGGAATACCGTCAACTGTACCCGCCCTACGACCCAAACGTTTCCATCCTGGATCTGCTGTTCATGACTAATTCTAAGGCGCTTGAATACACCGTGAGCCGCGAGTCGGCGGCGGATTCGGCCTGAGCATGCCTGGTCAGCAGGTCCGGCTTGCAAAGGATTTGATCGTACAAAGGGCATGCGCCTTCGATCCCTCATGGAAGCATGAGTAAGCCCGGGTAGAGTTGGTTCCAGGAAGAAACGAATCAATGAAACGCGTGCTGGCCCCCAGGGCATCCGCGATCCTCTATGCGGTATTGTGCAGTGTACGGAAACGCCAACCGTTCCTCCTGCCAGCGAATATCTGCCCGATCGTCCCGATCACTTTCCTCAAGGCCGGGATGCCCTTCGAGTTTGTGGATCTATCCGCCCATTCCCTGGGGATGGACATCAGCCTGATAGTAGAACGGCTCGAGGCCGCGGCGGGAAAGCTCGGCGGGGTACTTTATGCCCACACCTACGGCGATCCTGCCACCCCAATGGAATACTTCAAGGAAATCAGGACACGCTGGCCTGAATTACTGGTGATCGATGACCGATGTCTGTGCCTCCCGGAATTCGAGCAGCACGACGATACTACGGCGGACGTGATCCTGTACAGCACGGGTTACGCCAAGATCACGGACATCGGATTTGGTGGCTACGCGTTCCTGCGCGATGGTGTCGCCTGCGATTATCGAGAGCTCACTTTTGATGCCCAGGACCTGCGGCAGCTCGAGGCGCAATACAAGGCTGCAGTGGACGCGGGGACGAGATTCGAGTACCGGGATTCGGACTGGCTGCAAACGCAGGCCGTCCTGCCATCCTGGAATGCGTACGCGGAGCAAGTCACGTCCGCGCTGCAGCCCATCCTAGAACACCGCCGGACGATAAATGCTGTGTACAATTCAATGATCCCCGGGGAGCTGCAGCTTCGCGGCGCGTACCAGCTGTGGCGCTTCAACCTGAATTTGCCCCTGGCCGCGAAAGCTCGGGTCCTGGAGAGGATTTTTGCGGCGGGTCTTTTTGCCAGCTCGCATTATCAATCGCTGGTGGGGATCATGGGGAAGGGAACGGGCGCCAACGCCGCCGCTCTTGGCAGCCATGTCGTCAATCTCTTCAACGATCAACACTACGACGTCGCGATGGCGGAGAGAACCGCCCAGGTCGTTCTCAGGAGCCTATAGTCCCTATGTCCGTCGGTTTCAATCGCCCACTGCCCGTTGGAAAAGAGGCCGAATACATCCAGGAGGCGCTGCAAAGCAGCCATATTTCTGGAGACGGCCCTTTCACGAAGAAAGTCCATGCCCTGCTCCAGGAGGCACTCGGAGTCTCCGCAGTCTTGCTCACCACGTCATGCACCCACGCCCTGGAAATGGCAGCCCTGCTGCTGCGGATCGAACCTGGGGATGAGGTGATCTTCCCGGATTTCACTTTTGTTTCAACGGTCAATGCCTTTGTTCTGCGCGGGGCGCGTCCCGTGTTTGTCGATATCAGGCCAGATACCCTTAACCTGGACGAGAGCAAGATAGAGGCTGCAATCACGAACAACACACGGGCCATCGTCCCGGTGCACTATGCCGGCGTCGGTTGCGAGATGGATGCCATCATGACCCTGGCGAGGGCAAAGGGCCTCGGCGTGGTGGAGGACAACGCCCATGGGCTTTTCGGCCGCTATAAGGGCAAGTACCTTGGCACATTCGGATCTCTAGCATCCCAGTCCTTCCACGAGACCAAGAATTTCAGCTGCGGCGAAGGCGGTGCGCTGCTCATCAACGACGCCCAACTCAGGGACCGGGCCGAAATCATTCGCGAGAAGGGAACGAACCGATCGCGGTTCTTCCGGGGCCAGGTCGACAAGTACACATGGGTGGATGTCGGTTCTTCATATCTTCCGTCGGACATCCTGGCGGCCTATCTATACGGTCAGCTCGAGCAGCGGGACAAGATCCAGGGGCACCGCCGGAATACCTGGAATACGTATGCAGACGGGCTGCGGGACTGGGCGCGGCACAATGAGGTTCAACTGCCGGTCGTGCCCGAGCACTGCGAGCAGCCGTATCATCTTTTCCACCTGCTGCTGCCCAATCTGGAGCAGCGTACACGCTTTATAAAGCATATGCGCGAGAAAGGCATCGAGGTTGTATTTCATTATCTGCCGCTGCACCTTTCGGATATGGGAAGGAGCTTTGGGGGACGAGAGGGCGATTTCCCCGTGACAGAACGCGTAAGTGATCAGCTGGTGCGGCTGCCCTTGCACAACGTGCTGACCGACAGCGAGCAAGAAGAGGTCATAGACGCTGCCCTAGCCTTCAAATTCTGAGCTGAGCATCGGCGCCCGGTAACCAGCATGATACAATCCCGCGGCCGGAAGGAACGTGTGCCTCGCAAATCGAAAACAACCGTAGACATTGTGCTGCCTCTCTACAACGAGGCAGATGCGTTCGAACTCACGTACGGCGAGCTCATCCAGGCTATCCGCACGCTACCCCACCAATTCCAGATCCACTGTGTGGATGATGGATCAACGGACGGCACGGCGCAGCTTCTGCGCCGCCTTGAAGCGCGCGACAAGCGCATAGACATCATTCAATTGAGCCGGAACTTTGGTCATCAGGCGGCGCTGACTGCGGGCCTAGCCGCCTCGCACGGCGACGTCGTTATCACGATGGATGGTGATGGACAGCACCCTGCTGCCTTGATACCTGAAATGATCCGCCTTGTAGAGCAGGGCTATGACATCGTGCAGGGCCAGCGGGCCGAAAGCGTGCAAGGCGGGGCCTTCAAACGATGGACATCGGGGGGCTTCTACCAGATACTAAATCTCATCAGCGGGACACGGGTGGAGCCGGGCGCGGCCGACTTCCGCGCGCTCTCCCGCCAGGCGGCGGCTTCCCTGAACGCAATGCCCGAATACCACCGGTTTCTGCGCGGCATGATCTCGTGGATGGGCTACTCGAGCGTCATCCTGCCGTACACCGAGACCAAGAGGACCGCTGGAAGGTCAAAGTACTCGCTGGGCAAGATGATCCGTCTCGCTATGGACGCTGTCTTCTCCTTTTCGCTGGCTCCGTTATACATCGGGCTTTCGCTGGGCGCGGTGCTATTGTGCCTGGCAGCAGCCCAGATGATCTACGTGCTCTCATTCTGGGCGCTTGGCAGGACCTCGAATTTCGTCCCCGGATGGAGTTCCCTAATGTTCGTGATCCTGAGCGTCGGTGCGATGCTCATGCTGCTGGTGGGCTTCGTCGGCGTCTACGTTGGATACATCTTCCAGGAAGTGAAGCGCCGACCGGTCTTCTTGAAGAAAGCAGCCAAGAACGAGTCTCGTGGTTGAACCTCGGTCGGGCGCCAAAGAATCTCTGATGGGGCGAATGACCGCCGAACACCCGCGGGGGATATTAACCCAGGATGGTCAGAGTCGCGGCGGGCCACTGCGGCCGCGGCGCAGTGACCTCGGAACAAGCTAGAAACGATGCGAAGATCCAAATGGCTGTGCTTCGGCGCGGGTGCCATCGGCACATACGTGGGCGGCTCAATGGCGCTGACGGGGGACGAGGTCGTTTTCATTGAGCGCCCCGAGGCGGCCGCCGAATTGCGGCGCCGGGGGATGGTGTTGGACCTCCGCGCGGATAGGCGCCGACACGCGAGCGAGCCCCTGGTGGTACCACCCGGAAGCATACGATTCCTGGGGTCGCTGGAAGAGGCGCTTGAGTTTGGTCCGTTCGATGCCGCGCTGTACGCATTGAAGTCCTTTGACACGCCAGCTGCGATGGATGCAGTTCGACCGCTTGCCGATCGCGTCCCGCCCATCGTGTGTTTCTCGAATGGAGTTGAAAATGAGACCGCAATAGCGAGGGAGGTCGGCGAAGCCAAAGTGGTGGCCGCCACGATCACGACCGCGATCGGTCGCCGGGGCCCCGGCGACATTATCCTGGAACGATTGCGCGGAGTCGGGGTCGCGTCTTCGCACGGGATCGCGACTCGTATCGTGGACTCGGCAAATACCGCATTGCTGAATGCCAGGGTTATTCTGGACGCGGCCGCGATGAAATGGTCGAAGATGTTGACGAATCTGATCGCCAACCCCACCTCAGCGATTTTGGACATGACCCCCGGCGAGGTGCTCCGGCATCCCGGACTATATCGGCTCGAGATCGGAATGCTGCGTGAGTGCCTGGCCGTTATGGATGCCCGCGATATTCCGGTTGTGGACCTGCCAGGGACTCCGGTTCGAGCGTTGGCCGCCGCAATTCGGTTACCCACCTGGGTGTCGAGGCCCTTCCTGGTAAAGGCGGCCGGGGGCGGACGCGGAAACAAGATGCCTTCATTTCACATTGACTTGTATTCGGGCCGCGGAAAATCCGAGGTCGAATACCTGCACGGTGCGGTCGTCCGCGCCGGGGCAGCCACAGGAACACCGACTCCGATCAATTCGTTTCTGACGGAAACGCTCATGGCGCTCACTGTGGGGGAATTGCCCCTAGATGAATTTGCACGGAACCCGGACAAGCTGCTAAGAGCTGCATCCGTCCCGCGGTCCTGACCATGGCCGCCGGCAGGTGTGGCTATTCGTGGGGCTTGTATGGCTCCGAGTGATACAATACCGCTCCTGATCGAGATCCCATGAACTCAGACACCCCAATCCGTCTTGTCGATGAGCGACGGGACGTAGAAATCCATCTGCCCGATGGCCGTGTTTTGTCCGGTCGACGCGGCGCGCCGATTGGGGATTTCCTGAAAGTCATCGACTTTTCCGCGCCTGTTGTGGCCGCCGCGGTGGACGGCCAGCTGAGAGAATTAACATTCCCGATCCGCATAGAGTCCGATGTGCGGCCGATCACGATGTCGGAGCCCGATGGCGCCCTGATATACCGCCGTTCCCTTAACTTCCTGCTGGAAATGGCCTTCTTCGACCTATTTCCAGAGGCTGAACTGAGAATCGACCATTCCATATCGTTTGGTGGATATTACTGTCAGGTTGCGGGTCGAAGTCCGCTCACTGAAGCCGAGCTGGCCAAGCTCGGCACCCACATGCAGGAACTGATCGACGCTGATCTGCCGTTCACGAAGTTCGAAGTGCCCCTGCAGGAGGCGATCGAATATTTCGGCACACGAGGATACACGGACAAGGTGCAGCTGCTCAGGTACCGGCGCAAAGCCTACCTGACGCTCTACAAGCTTGGCGATCGAATGGACTACCACCACGGATACATGGTCCCATCGACCGGGTATCTCCGTTACTTCCAGCTGATGATGTCGAATGGCGGATTCACGCTGCGTTTTCCACGGCGACATGCACCCACGCAGCTCGAACCGATCACACCCTATCCACAACTGCTGGCTGCCTTCCGCCTGTACGGCGACTGGCTGGATCATCTCGGAATAGGAAATGTCGGTGCGCTCAACGACGCAATCGCAGGCGGCCGCGTGCACGAGATCGTGCTGGTCTCCGAGGCACTACATGAGCAGAACGTGGCCGACATCGCGAAGCAGGTCAAGGCGAGCGGAGCTCCGATCGTACTCATTGCCGGACCCACATCGTCGGGAAAAACCACGTTCTCACGCCGGCTAACGATCCAGCTGCTGGCGGGCGGCGTGTCGCCGTACACGATGGAACTCGACAACTTCTTTGTGGCGCGCGGTGAAACCCCACTGGGTGACGATGGCACGCCCGACTTCGAATCCGTCGATGCCCTCAACCTCGAGCGTCTGGCGCAAGACTTGGGAGCTTTACTGGATGGCAGACAGGTAAAGCTTCCGCGATACAACTTTGAGACCGGCCTTCCCGAGGAGGGGGAGAGTGTCCAGCTCCGTGAGGGGCAACCGGTGATCATGGAGGGGATCCACGGGCTAAACCCACGCCTGCTGCCAGAGAAGCTCGCGAGCAAGTCCTATAAGATCTATGTCTCTGCATTGACGCAGCTCAACCTTGACCGGCATAACCGTGTTTCGACGACGGACACGCGGCTTCTGAGACGCATCGTGCGGGATGCCCGGGAGCGTGGTTACTCGGCCACGGATACGATCGGCCGCTGGGAATCGGTGCGACGCGGCGAGAAGAGAAACATCTTTCCGTACCAGGAGAAGGCCGATGTGATGTTCAACTCGGCGCTTGTTTACGAGCTTTCGGCCCTTAAGCCGCTAGTGGAGCCCTTACTGCGCCAGGTTCCGCAGGGGGTACCCGAATTCATCGAGGCCAAGAGGCTACTGGCTTTCCTCGAATGGTTCCTGCCGATCGATCCGGCGGTAGTCCCCGCCAACTCCATCGTGCGGGAATTCCTCGGCGGATCGATCCTGCGTGAGTTCCGCGCCTGGCGGACCCACTAAGACACGAAGACAGCCCGCCGTTCGGAGCAACCTCTCAGCGAGGGAAGTAAATGTCAATCCTTGAAGTGCTATTACTGGCCGTCAGCATGGCCATTGATGCCTTCGCCGTATGCCTCGCCGCGGGCGGCCTTCCCGAAGTGCAGGGACCAAGACCGTCCTTCAGGCTGGCGTTTCACTTCGGCCTGTTTCAGTTCCTGATGCCCATCGTAGGTTGGCTGGCCGGGACTACCGTCGAGCCGCTCATTCGTGACGTGGATCACTGGCTGGCGTTTGCCTTGCTTGCATTCGTTGGCGGCCGCATGATCGGTGCGGCTGGCCGGCCCGGACGAACGTTTCTCAATGACCCCTCCCGTGGCTGGACCCTCATACTCCTTTCGACCGCTGTCAGCATTGATGCCCTGGCTGTGGGCCTGAGCCTCGGCCTGGTGGGATTTGCGGTTGGCTACCCCGCCATTCTGATCGGCGTGGTCACGAGCGCGCTGTCTTTCCTGGGCCTTCGACTTGGTTCCGTTGCGGGTCGCAAGCTGGGAAAGAGCGTGGAACTGCTGGGCGGCTTCGTGCTGATTGGAATCGGCGCACGAATTGTCATCGAGCACCTGATGCTATAATCATTTTCAGGTCTGCCGGCGCCGTGACTCGTTTTGCTGGCGCGGCTCGCAAGAGCAGGGTGGATGCCAGGTTAGAGAACAGGAGACAATTGAAATTCGAACAATTCAATCTCGATCCGCGCTTGATGGCCGGAATTCGGAAGGCGGGCTACGAGCAGGCGACGCCCATACAAGAGGCAGCGATTCCGGCTGCCCTGAGGGGACGCGACCTTATCGGCACAGCCCAGACCGGGACAGGGAAAACGGCTGCCTTCGTGCTGCCGATACTCAATAAGCTGCTTTCCGGTCGCCACGGCGTGGCACGGGCATTGATCGTGACGCCCACGCGTGAACTGGCAGAACAGAACCATGAAGTTATCCGCGCGCTGGCAACCGGGACAGGCTTGAGAAGCGCCACGATCTACGGTGGCGTCAGCCCTGCAGCGCAAATCAAGGCCCTTCGAGATGGCACAGAGATCCTTGTGGCATGCCCAGGCAGGCTGCTGGATCTGATGAATCAGCGAATTGCGCGGTTGGACCATATCGAGATTCTGGTGCTGGACGAGGCAGACCGCATGTTTGACATGGGCTTCCTCCCGGACATCCGCAAGATCGTCAAGGCAGTGCCGACGGCGCGGCAGACGATGCTCTTCTCAGCTACATTTCCGCTGGAGGTCGAGCAGCTGGCCGCGCAAACCCTGACGCAGCCGCAGAGGATCGCGATGGGATTTGCCCGGCCCGCCTATACAGTGTCGCACGCGTTGTATCCTGTGCCGTCGCACCTGAAGACCGCGCTGCTGCTCGCGCTGTTGAACAGGACGCAGACGGAATCCGTACTGATATTTACCCGCACCAAGTTCCGTGCGCAGAAACTCGCGCAGCAGATCGAGCGTGCGGGGCACAAGGTCACAAGTTTGCATAGCAATCGCACACAGGGCCAGAGGCAGTCGGCGCTCAAGGGCTTTCGAAGCGGACATCATCAGATCATGGTGGCCACTGACATTGCGGCCCGTGGTCTGGATGTGGAGAGTATTTCGCACGTGATCAACTTCGACATGCCGGATACTGCGGATGCATATATTCACCGGATCGGCCGGACGGGGCGCGCCCAGCGGACGGGCGATGCGTTTACTTTGGTGACGCCGGAAGACGGCGACATGATTCGAACGCTGGAGCGCATCATGGGCGCGCCGCTGGAGCGGGTAAGCCTGACCGAGTTCGACTATTCGGTGCCAGCTCCGCGCCGTGCCGATGGAGAGGCACGCGGGCGAGGGCGAATCCAGACGCGCCCCGCCCCCACACCGAAAAGCTACGGGCGTAACAGGCTCGCGCCGAGGCGACGGCGCTAGCGGCCCACAATTGCCGCCAAATGCCTCGCTTATAATCAGCCGCCATGAATTTCCTTATTACGGGCGCCGCCGGCTTTCTGGGCTCCGCACTCGCAAACCATCTTGCCCGAGAGGGGCATCAGGTCCGCGGCCTGGATGATCTCTCGACGGGTGATCCCCAGGCCCTCGGCCCCGATGTGCATTTCACGCGTGGCGACGTCAGCGACCGACCCAAGCTATGGACACTGCTGCAGGAGGTCGATGTCGTATATCACCTTGCGGCGCGTGTCTCCGTGCCCGAATCGATCCTGTACCCCCGGGATTACAACAGTGTGAACGTTGGGGGAACGGTGGCCCTAATGGAGGCAATGCGCGACGTCGGCGTACGGCGCGTGGTGCTGGCATCCTCAGGCGCGGTCTACGGTGACAAGGGCGAGCAACCGCTGGCGGAAACCGCAACACCGAGCCCGCGTTCTCCGTACGCGGTATCCAAGCTGGCGGCAGAATTCTATGTACGCACGATCGGATCGCTTTGGGGCATGGAAACGCTAAGCCTGCGCATCTTCAACGCCTATGGGCCCGGTCAGCACCTGCCGGCATCCCATCCACCGGTCGTGCCATACTTTCTGAGGCAAGCGCTGCGCGGCGGATCCCTGGTGGTACACGGCGACGGGAGCCAAACGCGCGACTACGTCTACGTGGACGATGTTGTTAGCGCCATGGTTGCAGCTGCAACGGCGCCCGGAGCAAGCGGACTGGTCATCAATGTCGGCTCCGGAAATGAGACGAGTGTGCGGGAACTGGCGAAATTGGTGCTGGATGCGACAGGCGGCAAGCCCGAAGTCTTATACAACGCCCAGAGTTCCGGCGGAGTCTCCCGGATGGCGGCTGATTTGCGGCTCGCCCGCGAACGCCTCAATTTCAGCCCATCGATCAAGCTGGAGGACGGGCTGCGCCTTACACTGCAGCGCGATCCGCGCTTTGTCTCCGCATAGGGCAAATTCGAAGCCGGAACGCGGGAGTGGCAAGGCAATCGGCGAGAGGAGAAGAGGGAGCCAGCACAGGATGGTGCTCGCACGGGAATTCTATGATCGCTCGACCCTGGACGTGGCGCGCGAGCTCATCGGCACCAGGCTGGTGCGCACCCAGCGGGGAACACGATTGATTGGGTACATTACCGAGACCGAGGCTTATGTCGGTGAGGCGGATCTGGCTTGTCACGCCAGGGCAGGGCGGACGGCGCGAACAACGATCATGTATGGGCAGCCGGGTCACGCCTACGTGTACTTCACCTACGGAAATCATTGGATGCTGAATGTTGTGACCGAGCACGAAGGTTTCCCGGCGGCGGTGTTGATCCGAGCCATTCAGCCACTTGAGGGCGTGCGAACGATGCTTGAGCGCAGAGAGGGGAGAGATACTTTCGGTCCCGGCAAGTTGACGCAGGCCCTGGGAATCACCGGAGCCGAAAACGGAACTGATCTCACCAGCCCGCGCTCGCCGCTGCGGATTGAGGCGGGAATTCGTGTGCGTGATCCGCAAGTGGTCCGCGGACCTCGCGTTGGGCTCAACGGGGTGCCTGAACCATGGAAGTCAAAGCCCTGGAGATTCATGGTCGTGGGATGGAAACTCGGATGACGATCGAAGGGACCAACACAAGTACCACCTAGGAGTCGGCTCCAGCACATGCCGGAGGGACCGGCGGGGGCCGAGTTGCCAAGGGCAACAGGACATCATTGCGGAGGAGATATGGGCTTACTAGACGGCAAGAAGGCACTGATCTTCGGGCTCGCCAACGAGCGTTCGATCGCCTGGGGCATCACGCAGGCGATGCACCGGGAAGGTGCGGAAATCGGGATAAGCTACGCGGGCGAGACGTTGGAACGGCGCGTCCGACCGCTTGCCGAGCAGATCCACTGCAAGTGGGTGGAGGAGTGCGATGTCACCAGGGATGAGCAGATCGCTTCCATCGCCGAGAAGGCTGGCAAGCACTTTGGCAAGATCGATGTCCTGGTCCACTCCATCGCTTTTGCGGGCCGCGACGAGCTCAATGGCCCGTACTACAACACGACGCGAGAGGGCTTCAAGACGGCGATGGATATCAGCGTCTTCTCATTTGTGGCGATGGCCCGAGCTTTCCGGCCGTTGATGCAGGCCGGCGGTTCGATGCTATGCATGACGTACTACGGGTCGGTCAAAGTGGCGCCGCGCTACAACGTGATGGGCGTGGCCAAAGCGGCGCTGGAATCCAGCACGCGATATCTTGCTTACGATCTCGGGCCCGAAAAGATCCGTGTCAACGCAATCTCCGCGGGACCGATCCGGACGCTGGCTGCGGCGGGCGTTGGGGGCTTCCGCGACATGTACAAGCACTTCGCCGAGGTCTCGCCGATGCGCGAGAACGTGACAATCGAAGATGTGGGGAACGCGGCAGTGTTCCTGGCATCTGATCTCTCGGCACGCATCACAGGGGAAGTCTTGTATGTTGACTCGGGCTTCAATGTCGTTGGGATTCAGATCGGTGGCGAAAAGGACGGTGGAGAGGCCGCCTAGGCAGGAAATGCCTGCGCTGTACGCCGATGTTCGGGAAGGCGGCCGCGCCCCAGCAGCCGCCTTCTTTTTTCTCGAATTCCCGGCTTGGTATAATTCTTCATCCGGTAATTTGGAGAAGAGATGAAGTCATTGACCGGCGCTGAGATCCGCCAAAGCTATATTGATTTCTTTGTAGAGCATGGGCACACTGCGGTGCCTTCGTCGTCGCTCGTGCCCGGTGGGGATGCCACTCTGCTGTTCACGAACTCCGGAATGGTCCAATTTAAGGACGTCTTTCTGGGGACGGACAAGCGACCCTACACCCGCGCTGTGGATTCACAGAAGTGCTTGCGCGTGGCCGGAAAACATAACGACCTGGATGAGGTAGGACGCGACGACACGCACCACACGTTCTTCGAGATGCTGGGTAATTGGTCCTTCGGTGACTACTACAAGAAGGAGGCCATCGCGTGGGCCTGGCAGTTGCTCACGGACGTCTGGGGCCTCGAGAAGAAGAACGTTTGGGCAACCTGTTTTGAAGGAGAGAAGAGCATTGCAGCCGATGAAGAGGCTGCCGAGCATTGGCGGGCGCAGCCAGGGTTCCTGAAGGAACACGTGCTGTATTTTGGCCGGGAAGACAACTTCTGGGAGATGGCTGAGACCGGCCCATGTGGTCCGTGCTCAGAGGTCCACTACGATCGAGGACTAAAGTACTGCAATATGCAGGGGGTGCCAGGGCATGTTTGCCGGGTGAACGGGGACTGCACGCGGTTCCTGGAACTATGGAACCTGGTCTTTATGCAGTACAACCGGCTTGGTCCAGAGAAGCTGGAACCGCTCCCGGCCACGCACGTTGACACCGGAATGGGATTCGAGCGCATCGTTTCCGTTCTGCAGGACGTGGACTCCAACTACAAGACCGATCTCTTTGATCGGCCCCTGCACGTGCTGCGCTCAATGAGCGGACACTCCGAAGCGGAGATGCTGGAGGATTTCACGCCCTATCGGGTAATTGCCGATCACGCGCGGGCGGCGGCGTTCCTGATCGCGGATGGGGTTGTGCCGGGAAACGTGGGCCGCAACTACGTTTGCAGAATGATCATCCGGCGTGCGGCGCGGTTCGGGACGAAGATTGGACTAAACGAGCCGTTCCTCGCACAGGTTGCGGATGCCGTCATCGCTACGTATGGCTCCTTCTATTCCGAGTTGCAGAAGAGCAGGGGCGCAATAATCGATAATCTAGCTCGCGAAGAGGTTCGGTTCGCCAGAACAGTCGAATCAGGCACGGCGCAACTTCAGAATCTGCTCGACGGACTAGGCAGGAAGAAGGGCGCAGTTCTCGACGGTGCAAAGGCTTTTGAGCTCTACGCGACCTACGGGCTTCCATTCGAGATCGCACGTGACATTGCACGCGAGCAGGATCTTGAGGTGGATGAAGCGGGTTTCCGGGTGGCGATGGAGCAGCACCGGATTGCGTCCGGCGGTGGCAAGGCCATGGGCAAGATGGGTGGTCAAGACGCGGAGTTCTACGCCGGCGTGCTGAAGGAGTTGCAGCGCAAAGGGCGGGTGGATTCCGAGGGGGTCGAGTACGAGCCTTACACCAGCCCACGGGTCGAGGGGGAATTGCTCGCGCTGATCCTCAACGGGGAGGCGGTGGAAACAGCGGCCTTCGGGGATCCGGTTGAAGTGGTGCTGCCACGGACGGGTTTCTACATCGAATCGGGAGGCCAGGTTTCTGACGAAGGCACGATTCGCTCCCTGGCCCTCTCGAGCAGCGGTGAACCGGAATGGCAGATCGAGGTACGCGACGTCCGTCGACCGTCCGCGGGAGTGATCGCGCACGTCGGCGAAGTCATCTCGGGCAGGCCGCGCGTGGGGGATCAGGTGCTCGCCGAAGTGGACCTTCCCCGGCGCCATGACATCATGCGCAATCACACGGCCACGCATCTCCTGCACGCAGCGCTGCATACGGTCCTGGGAGAACATGCGAGGCAGGCAGGATCCCTGGTGGCGCCCGACCGCCTGCGATTCGACTTCAATCATCCGGAGGCGATGACCCCGGCGCAAATTGAACGTGTGGAGAAGATCGTGAACGACGCTGTGGCCGCGGACATGGAGGTCATGCCCAAACTCAAATCCCGGGAGGACGCGATTGCGGAAGGGGCGATGGCATTGTTCGGGGAGAAGTATGGCGAGACGGTTCGCACCATCAGCATCCTGACCCCGGGCACGGAATCTATTGCGAGTGGCGGCGACGTGATCGAGGTCCATCGCACGGCGGCAGCGGAGCGACTGCCCAAGTATTCGTACGAGCTGTGTGGTGGCACGCATCTCGAGCGCACTTCGGACGTGGGAGCCTTCATTATCGTCAGTGAAGGTTCCGCGGCCGCGGGGGTGCGGAGAATTGAAGCTGTGACGGGCCGCGGAGCGTATGCGCTGATCCGGCACAGATTTGACGTCCTGCAAGAGGCAGCGGATACCCTGCGGTCCTCGGTGGACGAGGTACCTGCAAAATCCGCGAGCCTGATCGGCGACCTGGCTGCCGCGCGGCGCGAGCTGGCTGAACTGCGCAAGCAACACGCGACGTCGGCTTTCGAGACAGAGCTCACAAAGGTCTCAACGATCGACGGAGTCCACGCATTGGCGCTAAGTCTCCCGGGTCTGGATGCGGATACTCTGCGTTCCCTGGCCGACATCTTCCGAAGCAGGTATCCCACAAGTGGTGTCGCTGTGCTGGCATCAGATGGCATACTCATCTCGTTCGTCACAGAAGACCTCGTAAAGCGGGGATTGAAAGCGGGCGATCTCATCGCCGGGATCGGTGGTCGCGGCGGCGGTCGACCCGGCATGGCGCAGGGAAGCCTGCCGGATGGGGCGGACCCAACCGAGGCATTGGCCAAGCTGCCCGCGGTCTTGCGTGGCAAACTGAAGTAGCGAACCAGGACGGCCATTCCTCCTCAGGCTTGCTCATAGGAGCGGCCCGGCTGCGTGGCCCTCCCGATGCAGCTTGCTGGCGGAAGCGTTTCCGTGCTCCGCAAGTCGCGTAGTGTGGCAGTTATAATTCCACGAATGAAGACACAGATCATCACGCTCGCGGCGCACGATGATCTGATATCCGTGCGAGACAGGATGTCTTGGGCAAAGGCCCCGCGCATCCTGCTCGTCTGGCCGGCTTACGAGCAAGTACCGCTGCGACCACTGGATCTGCGCGTATTGCAGCAGCATGCTGCCACCTTGGGTGCACAACTTGGCTTGGTCACGCGACGCGGCGCAGTCAGACGCGACGCCGAGGCCTTCGGAATCCCGGTCTTTCGCACAACCGTGGATGCCCAGCGCGGGTCATGGACCGCAGGGCGTCCCCGATTCCGACGTTTCCGAAGGAGGCGCGGCCGAACCCTGGCCGCACTCCAAGGCCTTAGGCAGTCGGCCCACAGTCATCAACACGGCTGGGCGGACCGGCCGGTCTTGCGAGTGGTTGTCTTCGGATTTGCCGTACTTGCCGTGTTGAGCCTGGCCTCACTCTTCGTGCCGCGGGCGACCGTTATTCTGAAGCCCATTACGCAGGAACAGTCTTCGGCCATCTCTCTCCAGCTGAGAGAAGGCGTCGGGGAGGGGCTGCTCACCGGCGGCGTGAAGACGGATGTGATGACGGTGCCCGTGAGTGGCAGCCAAACCATGGGGGTGCAGACGCAGGCGAATATTCCGACTACAAAGGCACAGGGGACGGTCCGGTTCGCGAATCTTACGCGCACACCCCTCGTCATACCTGCCGGCACGATCGTTTTCAGTTTGGCGCCCTCCAGTATGCGATTTGCGACGCAAACTGAGGTTCAACTCGCCGGCGATACAAGTTCAGTCGTAGACACAAGAGTGGAAGCACTTGAGCCGGGGGCGGCAGGAAATCTCCCGGCTAACGCCATTCAAGGCGTGGAAGGGAGCCTCAGCGCCGCATCGACGGTCGTTAATCCAAGTCCGACAACGGGAGGAACGGATGCAGCCGAGACTGTCCCCTCTCAGGAAGATCGCGAGAAGCTGCGGACAATCCTTCTAAGTGAATTGGCAAAAGAGGCGGAGGCAAAGCTCAAGGCGCAAGGGGCCGACGAATTGGTGATCCTTCCGGGCACGATCTCCCCCATTTCAGTCGATGAGGAAATATTCGATCCGCAGCCGGGAAAGCCCGGAAGCGTCCTGAAGTTATCGCTCACTGTTACCTTTAAGGCCAGCGCTGCTAAATGGAACGACCTTCGTCGGCTGGCAGAAGTTACGCTGGATGCCTCTGCGCCGCCGGACTTTGTGGAAAAACCAGGAACACTCGATTTTCAGCTAAGCCCTGGCGAGAGTGACGAGGGGACGAGCATATCCCGATTTGAGCTCGCGGCGCGGCGCAGCATCATGCATCGGATCGACCCAGGCACGGCAAGTGAATTGGCTCGCGGCGGGACACGGCGGCGGGCTACGGCGGCCCTGGAGGCAATACTTCCGCTCGAAGAGTCACCTGAAATCATCCTGTCGCCGGGTTGGTGGCCGTGGATGCCTCTGATCCCATTTCGTATCCAGGTAACCGTTACGTGATTCCTCAACGCGTATGACCGTCCTGGGAGTCGATCATGGGGCGAAGCGCATTGGGATAGCAGTCTCGGATTCCACGGAGTCTCTGGCCAGGCCACTGACCATTCTGAAGCACATTTCGAGGGCAGAAGATGTGCTGCGCGTCGCGCGGCTCGCAACGCAGCACGAGGTCGAACGGATCGTGGTCGGCCAATCGATGGATGAGGACGGGAATCCAAATGCGGCGGGCAGGAGTGCGGCGCGTTTTGCCGAGGCGCTAGCCGGGGTGACCGGTAGACGCGTCATTCTTTGGGATGAGTCGTTGAGCACCCACGATGCGCGGGCATTGCGCGCTGGCAGCGGTGCCTCACGAAAGCGCCGGGCAGCTGAGGACGATGCCCTTGCCGCCGCAGTAATCCTGCGATCCTTTCTTGATGCAATGCAGGTAGCTAAGGAAAAGCCAGGACGAATGGACGGAACATGAAGCGCCTGGTGCTGATTCTCTTTACGCTAGGTGTCGTGATGGTTCTGGGTGCGGTCGGCATCGTGGCTCTAGCGGCCCGCTCCTTCGGTCCTCCAGCTCCGACCTTGGGGCCTCTCCAAGCTTTGCAATACGCTGCCAGAGTGCTCTGGGCTGACGGAATCCTGACGAAGCCAGTGAGCCCCGGGGCGCCAGAGCAGAAGTTTGATATACAGGCGGGCGAATCAGTGGAATCTCTATGCAGTCGCCTGGAATGGGAGAACCTGGTGTTGGACGGCGGTGCCCTGAGAGACTACCTGGTCTATACGGGCAGGGACACTACAATCCAGGCAGGCCGCTACGTATTGAATGGAGATATGTCCATTGTAGATGTGGCCGATCGAATACAGGATTCGACACCGACTGACGTCGACTTCGCAGTACTTCCGGGATGGAGGATCGAGGAGATTGCGGCCACCTTGCCGACCTCCGGCCTGGACATCGCGCCGGAGGAGTTCACGGCGGCGGCAAGGGGCCCGCACGGTGAATTTGAGTTCCTCGCCGGGGCAAGCACCGCGGAAGGCTTCCTGTATCCGGACTCCTATGTGGTGGGCAGAACAACCACAGCGAGCGGCCTGTTGGAGGACCTGTTACGCAACTTCAGGCTGCACCTGAGCGCGGAGATGGAACAAGGTTTCAGGAACCAGGGCCTGAACGTATATCAGGCCGTCATACTTGCGTCCATCGTCGAACGCGAGACCGTGCGGGACGAGGAAGCCCCCGTGATCGCATCGGTGTATCTGAACCGTTGGCGCGCGTCAATGCATCTTGACGCCGACCCCACGGTCCAATACGCATTGGGATTCAATGCTGTCCAGCAGACGTGGTGGACCAACCCACTCAGCCTGGAAGACCTCAAGGTGAACTCCCCGTACAACACCTACCTCGTGGGGGACTTGCCGCCGGCGCCGATCTCCAACCCGGGATCGGCTGCCCTGAATGCGGTTGCCTTCCCAGCCGTTTCGCCGTACTTCTTTTTCAGCTCGCGTTGTGATGGTTCGGGATTCCACACTTTTGCCGAGACCTTTGAGCAGCACCTCGGCAACCTGTGTCCATAGATCCCCAGCTCATGGCGAGACGTCTACAACGTCGATATAGTCGCTCGCCACCGTTTCACTGCTACCCAAGCCCAGTGCGCTAAGCAGCTCGGTTGTGAGTTCTGCCTTGCGCTCTGCATCCAGGCGGCTCCAAGTGCGCGACTTGACTTCAACAAAGGTGCCGAGCGGCGGCTCCTGCATATCATCCAAGTTGATAAAGAATTCCGTATCGTGGAAATTGATCAGCCAGCGCTGGCGGTCCTTGGTGATGGTGGTTTCATGGCTGGGGCGGAAATACTCGCGGTAGAAGCGGAGACTTTGCGTCGCCGGGGCAAAGAAACGGCTGCGCGAAAGGAGCACGTCATGGTCAAACTGGTCCTCGCGTTTGCGACCGAGAAGCGTGAGGCGGCGGCGCGTATTCGTCACCGCGCCATTCTCGTCCAGGAAGTCATCCTCCCGGTAGCGCAGCCTTCCCTGTGCCGGATCAGCGAAATTGAAGTACGTGTCGTGCTGCCCATAGTGCCGGTAACGCACGGTCTCGATGGCCGGCTGCCCCAATGCCTGCAGGAAGGCCTGCTTGTCCCCAACCTTCACCTTGACCTGCACCTCGAAGGATTCCTGCTCCATCGAGCCCCCCAGCGCAATCAGCTTGGACAGGATGGAGCCCTCACGTTCGATGAGGAACGTATCAATCCGGCCGGCGATCGCAGCCGCTTCGGCTAACAGTTCGTCTTCCTGGAGAGTAAGCAGCCGATGTTCGCGCATCAGCCACTTGCCATTGCACATGACGTCGGAAACGTCTACGGCCTTGGCGGCGTACACGATCTGTGCATAGACATTGTCCCCGCCCCGTCGGAACGATGGAGAGTTGTGAAGCGGTGAGAGGTCCACGAGGATGAGGTCGGCGCGCAGGCCGGGGGCGAGGCAACCCGTCACGTTTCCGAGGTGAAGCGCCTTTGCCCCCATGCGCGTTGCCATGGTCAACGCGGTCGCAGCCGGCAGCGAGGTGGGGTCATTCGTGACGGCCTTGGCAACGAAAGCTGCAAGTCGGACCTCTTCAAACATGTCGAGGTCATTATTGGATGCCGGACCATCGGTCCCGATGCCGACGTTCAGGCCCGTCTCCAGCATTTTCACTACAGGGGCAAACCCGGACGCCAGTTTGAGGTTCGACGAAGGATTATGCGCGACCCCCGCACCTGCGTGCAGGAGTGTACGCATCTCGCCGACATCGATATGTACGCAGTGGGCCGCGATGACTTTGGCCTCGAGAACCGATTGTTTCTTCACGTACGGGATCACCGGCATGCCCTGATCCCGGCGCATGTTCTCCACCTCGTAGAGGGTCTCCGCGAGATGCGTGTGGAGAGGCACGTCAAATTCACGCGCCATTTCAGACGTGGCCTTGAGAATCTCCGGCGTGCACGTGTACGGCGCATGCGGCGATATCGCCGGCACGATAAGCGGATGGCCCTTCCAACGCTGGATGTAATCCCTCGCCATGGCGAGAGAGTCCTCGTAGGCGGGGGCATCGGGGGCCGGATACTTCATCACGGTCTGCCCGCAGACCGCGCGCATGCCCGCTAGCGCGGTCGCTTTGGCCACGTCCTCCTCAAAGTAGTACATGTCGTTGAAGGTGGTGACCCCTGAACGGATGAGCTCGGCGCAGGCAATCGAGGTCCCCAAGCGGACGAATTCGGGAGAAACATACTCGCGCTCGACGGGCATCATGTACCCCATGAGCCAGACGTCAAGCCGCAAGTCGTCCGCCAGGCCGCGGAGAAGCGTCATGGGGACGTGCGTGTGTGCGTTTATGAGACCGGGCATCAGGACTTTGCCGCCGCAGTCAATCGTGCTGGGGGCGTCGAATCGCGACTTCAGCTCCGCTTCCGGGCCAACGGCAACAATGGAATCGGCCGCAATGGCGACAGCCCCGGGCGAAAACTGGTGCAAATCGTCGTCCATGGTGAGGACGTGCGCATTGATGAGAAGAATATCTATAGATTGCATAGCCTTCCCTCTACTCGATCGTGCCCCTACTCCGAAAAATCGAAGAGCACGTGCAGCGCCTTAAGATTGTTCGAGAACTCCGGATTGTTGTGGCTGCTGAGCTCCATATCGACGGCGGCGCTCACGCCATTCTCCACGGCCCAATCGGCCAGGGTGCCCGTATAGGTGCAGCCGATGTCGAGGGGAGGGTAGGGGTATCCCGTAGCGGCGGCCAGCGCTCTCGCAAGCCTCTCGGAGGCGGGTTCCCAAGGATCACCACCAGGAAAGACTCCCAGGGCCGCGGAATGATAACTGATGAGGGCGCTTATCCGATTGACCGCCACAAAATTCATCACGGCGCGAGTCTCCGGTTCAGAACCGCCCCATTGCCCGCCGGTGGTCGGGCGCGCGTTCCAGCACTTGTCGTGATCCCAGTCAGGAAGCCAGTTCCTGGTTGGGAAATTGCGGTTGAGGTCAACGCCATTGGCGTTCGCCCGTCCATCCGGATTGCGGCCGCGAGCGGCGCCATCCGGGTTCATCTCCGTGATCACGGAAAGAGAGGCATCGCTGGGGACCTCTTCCGGATGGCCGGCGAGATACATCACCAACTGGTTGGCCAGGTCGGTTGTATTCCCCTCATAGCCACCGTGGATTCCGGCGACGATGAGATACCTGCGCTCACCATTGCCGAACGTATAGGACTGGATGGGTTCGCCCAGGACCGAAAAACCAATGATGCGTGGTTCGGGTCCGCCGCTGAAGGCAAAGGGCGTCGGCGTCGAGTAGTCCTCCACCGGCGTCGAAAACGGATTGGGTGTGACGGTTGGAAGGTAGAAATACGTGGGCACGGGCGTACTGGTGGGACGCGGTGTACCACCAACATAAATAAATGGGGAGGATGAGGCTTGAGCGGGCTCGCGTGTGAAATACGTGATCAGAACGGCGAGCAGAACAACGATCGCCGTCCCATTGAGCGTCCACGCAATCGCGGGGCCCACGCTGCGACGTCGCGGGCGAGGCATCAGCTGCTCTCCTCCAGGGACGTGCGGAGCCAATTGAGGGCGAGATTGGTGGCCCAGCGTGCGAGGCTCCTCGGGGGTCCTCCATAGCGTATCTGATGGCTCTTCGAGTTGACCGGCGTGATCAACACCATTTCCGCGGTGCCGTCAGATTCAGAGGCCGATACCCCAAGCGCCAGATCGGCACCTGCCTGGGCTCGCATCTCTTGCAGAGCGTTCATGAGGTTTTCCGGCGCCTCGCCGGGTGGCGCCACGGTGTGCGGAAGTCTTGATGCAAGAGATCCATGAAGCCCATATTCCAGGCCGACCAAGCTCCAACCTCGGCGGGTAAGTGCCTGCAGTGCGACCGTCTCCAAGCGATCAGCATCGGCGCCGAAGACCACTGCGCCGAGGCGCGACCGCACTTCCTGTTCAATGCCGGCTATCAGCGCCGTCGCCTGCTCCTCCGTCTCGGCCTTGGCTGCAATGCGGACGTCTACAACCCCCGTATGTGCGGCAAGCCCGACCGTTGGATTGGCCAAGAGCTCGAGGTCGCCGATCTTTTCGTCAATTGTGCCCTCACCAAGGCCGGCGCAATGCAGCACTCGCACCTTGATGAGGTGACGAAGGTCATACCGCCGCTGAAGGTACGGGATTATGGATTCATGCAGAATGAGCTCCATCTCATTGGGAACGCCGGGCAGAGAGATCACAACACTTCGAGGGGTCTCGACAATGAACGCGGGCGCCGTTCCAACTGGATTGGTGACAGAGATTGCCCCGACCGGGACAACGGCCTGCCGGCGCTGGTTCTCGGCGGCTTTGCGGCCATAGCGGGCCACTGCAGCAATAACCTGTTGCCAGAGGTCCTCGCGGAACTCCGTCTCGACGCCAAGCGCCCTGGCAACCGCCAGGCGGGTGGGGTCGTCGACTGTGGGGCCAAGACCGCCAGTGGTAATCACGATGTCGTTGCGCTGAACCGATTCACGGATTGCTGTGGCTATCCGTTCCAGATTGTCTCCAATCGTGACAGTCCGGTATAGATCGACGCCGAGATTCCGCAGGGTTAGTGCGATGTGTCGGGTATTCGTGTCAACGATTTCACCGAGCAGGATCTCGGTGCCAATGGTGATGATCTCAGCGGTGGGCATCTTGCAGGGTATTCCAGGTGCCGCGCCTCACGTCCCGTGCTGCAAGGGAACAAGCTCAGATGATGAGGGCCAGACGACAGAAGATCGTGGCGTGCCACGAAGGGCGATCAGCTTCCAGCTGGCGGAGAGACACGAATTAGGGATAGATTTCCTTGAATTCGCCGTCGACAACCTGATAGATGGCGATGTTCGGCTCGGCGCAGTCACCGGTGTCGATGCAATTCAGCGGTCCGCTCAGCCCTTGCATGCCGCGCGTCGAGAACAACGCGTCGCGAAGGGCCTGACGACCAATATAGAGCCGGCCGCCGCTTTGCTGCGCCGTAGCCTCGACGGCGGCCATAAGCATCATCGCCGCATCGTAGCCCTGAAGGTGATAGGAGGCTATCGGCGCCTCGCCGTAGCGAGCCTGGTACTTCGCCAGGAAGTCGGTTGATTCCTTGGTGGTGGCCGGCCCAGAAAGATACATTCCCTCGGAAGCGGGCTGCGTCTGGGCGATGAAATCGGCGCCGAGGAGTCCGTCCGAGCTCATCAAGGCAGCGTTTTCCAGACCCGCGAGCGCCGCGCTGTTCGTGATGGCCGCGCCGTCCACTGCGTAGAGGGGGTAGAAGAGCACATCGGGGGCATCCAGCGCGGCTTCCTGCAGCAGCGGCAGCACATCCTGTCCCGACTCGATTTCCATCTGCTTCAGGCAGGTTCCCCCAAGCTGGCCAAACGTATCGCAGGCGGCCTGCTGCAGCTGCAGGGCGTAGGCCGTGCCGTCATGGATCGTGATCATCGTGCGAGCCCCGAGCACGTTGAATGCGAATTCAGCCACAACCTGACCCTGCGCCTTGTCGTTGTATATGGTGCGCAGGAAACCTGCGTCGTGAGTGGCAGGATCGGTGAGGGAGGGGGCGGTGCTGGCGGGAGATATCAATACCGAGCCAACCCCGGATAGTACCCGGCCAGCAACAATTGAGGCGCTCGAACAGGTCGTCCCGACGACCCCAATGATCTTTGGATCAGCGGCGAGGAGCGTGGCACCCGCGCGGCCGCCCTCTTCACTGCATAGGTCGTCCTGTTTCACAATCTCGATGCTGTGACCCAGGACGGTGCGCTTGTCATCGACGGCGATCTCGACACCACGCAGGGCGTCGATGCCATACGGGCTGTCGGGAGTGGTCATCGTGAGCAAAGTGCCCATCCGGAGGGCCTCGCCGGCGCCCACCTCAATACACCCCAGACGATCCGTACAGGCGAAAGAGGCAGCAGGCGCGCCGCAGGCCGAAATCAACATTGCGACGACGAGCAGCGTAGTTAGAGGAATGACATGTCTCATGACACCTCTCCGGGATCAGACTACATTGTACTCTTGAATGAGTCGGTGCTGTTCAAAGCGGGCCAGATCCAGCATAGAAACGTCAACGCTTTGGAACTTGCCATCCAGCATACGTTCTGCCATCAGCTTTCCGGCGATTGGCCCGTGCATGAAGCCGTGGCCCGAGAAGCCGCCAACGACAAAAAGACCATCAACCGGGGTGGCTCCAAAGATGGGATGCGCGTCGGGGGTCACCTCATAGAGGCCCGCGCCGTGCGAGGCACGACCAGCGTGCTCAAGGAGGGGCAGCCGAGCTATGGCCGCCTCTGCATTGACGAGTTCAAACTCCTCATCCACCGATTGGTCGTATCCGGGCACCTCATTCTGATTGCTCATGCCAACGAGCAAGCCTTCGCCCTCACGATGGAAATATAGCGATTGTGCAAAATCGATAACAAATGGAAAATCCGGGGGCAGCTCGCGCAGAGGCGTGGTCGTGAACCACTGCCTGCGGACAGGGAGTATCGGGAGAGCCAGCCCGGCAAAATCAGCGACCTGTGCGGCCCATGGACCGGCCGCATTGAGCACCATTCCAGCCTCGATGGTTCCAAGGCTGGTCTCGACGCTCTGGATAGTGCCACCTCGAAGCCCAAGCCCGATGACTTCTGCACCGGTCACTATCCTGGCACCAAGGCGTTGGGCTGCGGCCGCGTACCCGGCCACGACACTGTTGGGATCCACTAATCCATCCTCTGGGTGGAAAGTGCCGGCCAATGCATCGGGGAAATGCATAGAAGGCAATCGATGGCGTACTTCGTCTCCCGAGAGCCATTGGGTATGCACGCCCAGACGATTCTGCATCTCCGCGTTGTGCCTGAAGGAGTCCACATCCCGGCTATTGGTCAGGATGAAGAGATAGCCAAGCTTGCGATAGTTGATCTCCTGCCCCAGCTCGTCGTGGAAACGCTCGAGCATGCGGAGGCTCTCAATGGAGAGGCGGACGTTTATCTCAGTGCCGAACTGGTAGCGCACACCGCCCGCGCATCGGCCCGTAGCACCCGTTCCGAGGAAGGGCTCGCGCTCGAGGAGCAGTACGTTGCGGGCGCCACGCCGGGCAAGGTGGTAAACAGCGCTCGTGCCCATGACGCCGCCACCAATGATCACGATATCGGCGATCCTGGGGAGGGCCATCAGATGCTCCACGACGAGGATGAGCTAGAACTCAACTTCATGTCCGATTCCCAACCGACGCGCATTGCTTATGGCGATGCTTGCAGCGACCGCGTCCTGGACAGCAATGCCTACGGACTTGAACAAGGTGATGTCATTGGCCGCAAGCCGGCCGTCCTTGCGACCGAGAAGAACTTCACCCAGCTCCGCCTCTATGTGACTTTCTGTGAACATGCCCGCCCGGATCGGCTGGATGAGGTCACCGGTTTCTGCAAGAGCTGCGGTTCGCGAGTCAACATAGATTCGGGCACGCGCCGCGGTCTCTCCTGGAATCTCCTGCATCTCTGGAGTGTAGGACCCAACTGCACTGATATGTACCCCAGGCGAGATATCAGCATCCGCAAAGACCGGGGTGGATGAGGTCGTGGCCGTGCAGATCACATCCGCGTTTTCCACGGCTTGACGCGGCGAGGATGCGACCCGCACATCGGCCGGGACGGGCGTCCTTCCGGTGAGGTCGGTGACAAGGCGTTGTGCCTGGTCCGGGGAAGCATCACAGACCCAGACCGTTGTGAAAGTGCGGACAGTACAGGCGGCCTCCAGCTGCGTTCTTCCCTGGGCGCCGGCCCCAAAGATGGCGAGGACCCGGCAATGCGGCCGAGCGAGCAGATCCACGGCAGCGCCACCCGCAGCACCGGTTCGCAATGCCGTAAGGGAGCTTCCCTCGAGAATCCCGAGCGTCCGGCCGGTGGCGGCTTCGAGGACGACCACAGCGGCCTGTATGTACGCGAGGCCGTGCGCGGGGTTTTCTGGATAGAGCGAAACTACTTTGATGGCAAGGGCTTCGCCGTCGGCGTCACCAACGAACGCCGGCATGATAAGGCTCAGGGCGCGGTGAGGGGCAATCGGAAGGCGGGTGCGGAGGGGAACCTCGGCCTGGCCGTCAGACAGAGCAGCATAGGCGCGCTTCATGCCCTCAATGGCCTCAGCCATGGGAAGAGCTCGACGGACATCCTCAGCATTCAGAACGAGCATCGGGGAAAAACCTGGCCAAAGTGTAATCCATGTCAATGCAGAACAAAGAAGAGCGCAGAGGCAATCATTCTACCTCTGCGCTCCTGATGACCTCATCTGCCTTGCTCTACTGCATGCCGAGATAGGCTTTTTGCACCATCGGATTGCTGTTGAGCTTGGCCGCCGTATCTTGAAGCACTATCTCGCCGGTTTGCAGAACGTAGCCCCGATCCGCGATGGAGAGAGCCATCAAGGCGTTCTGCTCCACCAGCAGGATGGTCGTGCCTTCCCTGTTGATGCGCTGTATGGTTTCGAAGATGGCCTCGACAAGGACAGGCGCAAGACCCATGGAAGGTTCATCCATTAGCAAGATGCGAGGACGAGCCATAAGGGCCCGGGCGGTTGCCAGCATCTGCTGCTCGCCACCCGAAAGCGTACCTGCCACCTGCGAACGCCGCTCTTTGAGCCTGGGGAAGAGCACGAAGACACGCTCGAGGTCCTGGGCTATCTCGTTCTTGTCCTTGCGAATGAAGGCACCCATTTCGAGGTTCTCAGCAACAGTGAGCCGGGAGAAGATTCTACGTCCCTCCGGGACCATGGCCATGCCCCGATACACAATCTCGTGTGCTTTGTACGGAGCCAGGTCATCGCCCTCAAGCACAACCCGGCCCTCGCGAGGCTTCATGGAGCCCGTGATCGTCCGGAGGGTGGTTGTCTTTCCGGCGCCGTTGCCACCGATGAGGGTAACGATCTCGCCCTTTTCGACGGTGAGCGAAATACCCTTCAGGGCATGAATATTGCCGTAGTAAGAGTGGATGTTGTCGACTTCAAGCATCGGCATTGGATTGTCCTCCGGCTACGCCGTGGCTGCAGCTTTCCTCTGGCCCAGGCCGCTTGCCGCGCCCCGTCCCAGATATGCCTCAATGACCCGGGTGTTGCTCTGGATCTCTGCCGGAGTACCTTCGGCGATCTTCTCGCCAAAGTCCAGCACCGTAATGATTTCGGATATGCCCATGACGACGCGCATCTGATGCTCGATCAGCAGGATCGTGATACCGAGCTCGTCGCGGAGTTGATGGATAAAGTTCGTCATGTCCTGTGTCTCGCTCGGGTTCATGCCTGCGGTGGGCTCGTCGAGCAACAGGAGCTTGGGTTTGCTCGCCAGGGCGCGTGCCACCTCAAGTCGGCGCTGATCTCCATACGGCAGGTTCTTCGCCAGCAAATCGCCCTTGCCCTGCAGACGACAGAATCGGAGCAGTCGACGAGCTTCGACCACAGCATCCGCCTCTTCCTTCATCGTTCGCCGGTCGCGCAGGATGGCACCTATCAGTCCCGATTTCAGGTGAGGGTGCATGCCGACGAGGATATTCTCCACGGCGGTCATGTTCTTGAACAGGCGGATGTTCTGATACGTGCGGGCGATACCGAGCCGCGTCACTCGATCTGGCGAAAGGCCCGTGATATTGCGCCCTTCCAGCAGGATCTCACCTTCCTCAGGGATATAGAATCCGGTGACGCAGTTGAAGAAGGTCGTCTTGCCGGCGCCGTTCGGCCCAATCACGCTATGGATACTCTGTTCTTTGACGGCCAGGTCGATATTGCTCAGGGCGAGCAGGCCGCCAAACCGCTTTGTGACTTTTCTGGATTCGAGGACTGCCATGGTGTCAGCTCCCGCCGCCGGCTTGCGCCTCAGGCTCTGGTTCAGTGACGGCTTCCACTTCGGCCTCATGAAGCTCAAGCTCGCGCCGGGCTTCAGGTATAAGCCCCTCTGGCTTCGCAAGCATCATGGCGACGAGAACCGCGCCGTACACCAGGTACCGGTACTCGGCAAATTCGCGGAGGAGTTCGGGCAAGCCCACCAGCGCAAGACCGCCGACGACGACGCCGGGGATGCTGCCCATGCCGCCAATGATGATCAGCGAGAGGACGTTGATGGAAACAAGGAACTGGAAGCTCTGAGGATAGGCGGATGAAAGTTTGGCGGCAAAAAGCGTGCCGCCCAGACCCGCGAAAAAGGCGCCCGTGGCGAAGGCCAGTAATTTGGTCGTCACGTGATTGATGCCCATCGCCTTGGCCACATCCTCATCTTCGCGTAGAGCCATCCAAGTGCGGCCCAAGTGCGAATCCTTGAGTCGGCTGGCAATGAAGATCGCGACCAGGATGAAGGCGATGATTACATAGTACAGCATCTGTTGGGATCCAAACTGGATGTTGCCTATGACGGGGTAAGCGATGTGCTGAATGCCTTGCGTTCCGCCCAACCACGGCTCCAGCCAATCGGAGAGGACCAGGAGGCGAACGATCTCGCCAAAACCCAAGGTCACTATGGCCAGATAATCACCGCGCATCTTCAGCACGGGCAATCCAAGTACGAAGCCGGATAGCACGCAGACCAGCAGGGCGATTGGGAGTGCTTCCCAGTAGGTGAGCGTCCCGTGCAGCTCGGGCGATGTGAGAACACCCATGGTGTAGGCGCCGATGGCGAAGAAGGCCACGTATCCGAGATCCAACAGACCCGCGAAGCCCACCACGATGTTAAGGCCAAGCCCCATCAGAATAAAGAGACCGACCGTATCGAGTACATCGCTCAGGAACACGCCCAGGATGCGCGGGAGGAGTAGGACTACCAGCGCGATCAGCAACCAAACAACGCGCACAACCCAGACAGGAAGCTTAAGGTGTACGAATCCCAGCGCTCCGCTCAGCAAGAACACGAAGGCGGCGCCGATCAAGGTCAGGCCGCTGCGGGCGAACATCCAGGAGATCAACGGTGCCACGGGACCCCAGGTCTGCATCACCGTACTGATCAGATCGCGCAAAAGGCCCGCCATCACTGTCCAGATCAGGGCCCCAATGAGGGCGCCACGAATGTGCGGAGGGACCAGGAAGAGCGCAGCGCCGAGGGCGCCGATCAGAGCCAGGAAGCCCAGCATTGCCAACACCCCGGGAATCAGATCCAGATTGAAGGTCAGCAACGCATACAGTTCCGGCGAGGCCTGGACCAGGACCGAGCGGAGGTTGAGCAACTGTCCCAAGCCAATGAAGGCAGCCAATATGATGCCGCTGAAGAAGCCCGTAACTGCGCCCACGGCCAGGGCTTTCAAGGGCGCCAGGTTCAGGCGACGAGCGAGCATGTACCCTAAAAAGAATACTGGTGCCATGTACAGAATCTGGCCCATTGTGACGACGCCGGAAATGATATAGCGCTGCTCAAACTGCATCACCATCCCGAACAGGCAGATGAGCAGGCTTACGGTGCCGGCTAGCAGGCCATTGCGAATTGCGGTGATCCAAATCGATGGTAGTTTCTGCATCACAGGCTCCTCATGCCTTGTCGGTGACGGCTTCGCCGAGAATGCCTGAAGGGCGGAAGATCAGGATGAAGACAAGAATGACAAAGGCAATTGCGTCCTTGAGCTGCGAGGGGGTCGGAACGCCGAGGCCATCGAGGAAGAGGTTGGGTCCAACGGACTCCAGCAGGCCGAGGACCATGGCGCCTAGAAATGCGCCAGCAACATTGCCAATGCCGCCAAGCACAGCGGCGGTAAAGGCCTTGAGGGCAGGGATGAAGCCCATGTAGAACCAGGCAATCGGGAAGATGAGGATGTACAGGATACCGGCAATTCCAGCAGAGGCTCCCCCCAAGGCAAACGTGAAGACGATGACGCGATCGACATCGATGCCCATGAGCGCGGCCGCCTCCTTGTCCTCAGAGACAGCGCGCATGGCTTTTCCGACCTTGGTGCGCTGGACGACTGCATACAAAACCACCATCATGACAAAGGCGCCCAGAATAACGACGAGCTGAGTATTGAAGATCTGGATCCCGAGGAAATTGATGGAGCCCTGGAGGGCCCTCAACGTGGGATAGGCCTTGAATCCCGACCCGTACAGGCCGCGGAAGGCGTACTGCAGGAAAAAGGAAGCGCCAATTGCGGTGATCAGGGGTACAAGTCGCGGGGCGTTGCGCAGCGGCCGATAGGCGACCCGTTCAACCAGGACCGCTACGCCAGCAGATACGGCCGCCGAGAGTATCGTCACCAGCGCCATGCCGACGACAGGATTTGCATCCATGAAACCGGACTTGGAAAAAGAAATCGCAAGAAAGACCGCAGTGAACGGCCCACTCATGAAGACTTCGCTGTGGGCGAAATTGATCATCTTCAGAATGCCGTAGACCAATGTGTAGCCCATGGCGATCAGAGCGTATACGCCTCCCAGCGCCAGTCCCTTGAATGTGAGGTCCAACCACACGCCGGGCTCGTATTTGCCAGACTGCAGAGTCTTAATGGTGCCGACGACGACCACGACCGCAATGGCGACGCCGATCGCCCACACCATGAGATCGATCAAGGTAACACGTTGACGCCAGGTGCGAAGCATCTCTTGGCCTCCTGCCGCTAAGGAGTGGTGTTTGGAATTCGCAATGAGGGGCGAGACCAACCTCGCCCCTCATTGTGGCTTTGAACTTACTTGGGCCAGATCAGCTCAGGAGGATACTGGCCTTTGTGGTACTCGTACACACCAATCGTCGGATTGGCGCAGTCACCGGTAGGCGTGCAGCTCAGTACACCCGTGAGGCCCTTGAAGTCCTTCGTGGCATACATGGCGTCGCGCAACGCCTGGCGACCAATGTGGATGGTGCCGTCGGCATCGACCACCGCCACCTTCTCAATGGCGGCCTTGATCATGTTGAATGCATCATAGGCATGCGCATGGAAGATGCTGATGGGAGCCTTTCCGAACTTGGTCGTGTACTTGGCAACGAAGGCATCGTAATCCGCCCCCGTGACCAACGGGCTGGAAACGTGGAAGCCCTCGACGAAGTCGCCAGCGCCAGTGACAACATCCGGCGAGAAGAGGCCGTCAGCGCCCATGAGGAGCGCATCCTTCAGGACGGCGTTCTGGCGAGCCTGTTGGATGATCAGTGGTCCGGCGGGCTGGAAGATCGGGAAGTAGATCATCTCGGGCGCGCCGGCAGCGATATCGGCCAACACAGACGACATGTCAGTCTGGTTCGGGTCGACGGCTGTCTGGGCCGTGATGGTGCCGCCCATCTTCTTGAATTCCTCGGCGAAGACCGCCTGCAGCTTGTCGGCATACAGTGAACCGTCGTGAATTGTGGCGGCCTTGGTCTTCTTAGCCACTTCGTAGACATACTTGGCCGCTACGGCACCCTGAACCTTGTCGTTGTGGGCGGTGCGCAAGTAGCCAGGATAGTTATTGGCGTTGCCGGCCTCGGTCAGGTCGGGGGCCGTATTGGAAGGCGACACGGTGACGAAGCCAGCCTGTGAAAGCAGGGGTTCGGCAGCGCGGGCCTCGCTGGAGCAGGAGGTGCCGATGACCGCGACGATCGTGTTATCGGCGGCAAGCTTGGCGCCAGCTGTCTGGCCAGGTCCGGCATCGCAGCCGCCGTCTTCGCCATCGAACTTCACGTCGTGATCCAGTATCTTGCCGCCGGCGTCGTCAATGGCGATCTCGATGCCATTGCGCGAGTCGACGCCCAGGGTCTCATTCGGGCCTGCCACAACTAGGAGGTAGGCAATATGAATGGGATCGGTGGGGCCGATGTCGACACAGCCGATGGAATCTGTGCATGTAAAGGCGGCCGGTGCCGGCGCCGAGGTGGGTCCCTCGACCGGGGGCGCCTCGGTGGCAGCAGGTGCGGGCGCGCAGGCCGTGAACAGCATGCTCAGGCCCACGAGCATCGAGACAAGCACGAACACTCGTTTGGACATTCTTACTCCTCCGTAGATTTGACTATCTCAACACACGATCCGGCCGCAGATTCCGGAGCCGGCCTTGCATGAAGCAGCTGACCAAGCCATGTTTTTGTCGAGACCACCTCCTTGCCGTCGTCAGATCAAGTCACAATGCCACGACATCGATATACAGAAGGCCGCGAGAAGTTCCCACGCGTGCATGGATTTTCCCGCGGCCCAATCATGACTCTAAGGAAAAGAAAAGGAATTCACTACCGGTCGCCCAATCATAAGTTCAATCCCACGCGGGGTCAAGTCCGTCTGTCTAGACTTCCAAGCGCGTGATCCGTGCGCCTCCCGCAGGCGCCGTTTGCCCCATTCCAGAGGACCGGCGGCGCGGGGCTTGGCGACCGGGCGCCTCACCTGCGCCCCGAAGAGTAACTCCAAAGGATCGTTGGAACGCCCTGCTTAGGGGTAGCTCTTCGCAAGCCATGCCTCGGGATCAACCTGCACTCCGCCCACCCAGACTTCGAAGTGCAGATGGGGTCCGGTCACCCGACCCGTGGCGCCGATCTTCCCGATTAGAGCCCCGGCTGCGACCTGCTGTCCTGCCGCAACGTAGAGCTCTTCCTGATGGAAGTAGCCCGTATAGACGCCCCAACCATGGTCAATGAAGGTGGCGTTACCTCTTACATTTAGCGGGCCGGCGAAAACGACGACGCCGGGGGCGGCCGCGTAAACATCGAAGGGCTTTTCGACAGAGCAGATCCCGTAGTCTGTCCCCGCGTGGAAGTAGTCATAATCACTGCGATTGAACGACCGCCTGGTGCCGAACCAATCCTTGATGCAAAACGGCTCTCCGACGGGAAGCTCAAGCGGGCCGGACCATTGCCGTTTATCCGTGGCTGCCGAGACAATGTATTTGACTTGCTGCTCCTCAGGACCCGTGATCGCCGGATCGATCGACTCAGCAGGAACTGTCAGCGATTCCTTGGGGAAGCCCGCATCCGAAATAACCAAGGACTGCTGGAATGCCTGAACGGTTCCGTCGCCAAAGGTCGCAGCAAGCTGAAGGGGATAGACGCCCGGCTCAAGCATCGCATGGATGCCCTGCAAAGCAACCATCCGGCCATCGCCAAGCGGGAAAAAGTGCAACGGATAGTCGGCCAG
>DATDCZ010000137.1:0-1607 GCA_036524055.1 Anaerolineales bacterium
AGCAAGCCGAGCGTCTGCGCGTTGCCGTGCAGCACTTCATCGGCCACCGACGGCAGGATCTGGATGATCGGGAAGCCGAAGAAGGTGAACAGGGTGACGAAGATGAAGAGGTCCTGCAGGCGCGGCCGGACCTTGAGGTAGCGCAGTCCTTCGACGAAGCCGCCCGACTCGCGATTGCCGCCCGTGCGCATGTGATGCGCGCCGACGGCCAGCAGGCTGCCGATGACAGCGATGAAGCTCGCGCCGTTCAGCCAGAAGGCGGTGGCGGTACCCATGCGGGCGATGATCAGACCCGCGGCGGCCGGGCCCAGCATGCGGCTCACCTGGACGATCACGTTGTTAAGATTCACTGCCCGGCGTACCTGCTCCATGCCCGCGAGATCACCGAGGAAGGCTTGCTGCGCGGGCAGGTCGATGGCGGCCACAGTCCCCAGCAGCATCGCCAGGATGTACACGTGCCAGAGCTGCACCAGCTGGGTCTGGACCAGCAGCGCCAGGATGAAGGCCAGGACCATGGCCGTTGTCTGTGTGGCGATGAGCAGCCGGCGGCGATCCAGGCGGTCGGCCCAGACGCCGGCGAAGGGCCCCAGCAGCAGCAAGGGCAGCGCGCCGAACATGCCGACCACGCCCAGGGCGGCTTCGGACTTGCTGAGCTCCCAGACTACCCAGCCCTGCGCAGTGACCTGGAGCCATGTGCCGATGAGTGACACTGCCTGGCCGCCGAGGTAGATGCGGAAGATGCGGATGCCGAGGGGGGAGAAATTGTCTTTGAGGACGCCAAAAAGCTTACCCATAAGGCCACTACTCTCTTCGCTTACAGTTACAGTTACATTTCGGTGCGGGACCAGCTGAGTTGGCTGTGTAGGTTACGGACGACTGCATGCCTGCAGTCCTTACTGTAATATGGACGGAAATGGTCCACAATTGCCAGCGGACCATCTTGGGTGCCCTCAGGATCACCTTTCACACCCTGCCAGGGCTCGCCCAAGGCTCGCGAGGCCGCAAAAGAAGAGACTGCCGAAGTCCGAGAGACTTCGGCAGTCTGCTCAGCACAGGTCGGTCAAGATCACGGGGTGGGTGTCGCTGTGGCCTCTTCAAGGCGCAGGAAGAACACGCCGGTCGGCTTGCTTGCGTCCTCCTGCGTGGCGATGATGGCCAGCTGGGTGGTGGTGCCGCCGCCTTCCTTCGTGAACACGCAGAACACGCCGCCCTGGGGCACGCCGTCAGCGGAGGCGGTGGAACAGCCGGAACCCTCTGTCTGTGCCCAGCCGTTGGACGCCATCAGGTCCGCGGTGTAGAAAGCCGCGACGTCCTGGGGAGTCCCGGCATGGTCATATGAGATCCAATCGATGTTGCCGGTGGTCTGATCCTCGCCCGGGGCATTGAGGCGGCCCAGGTTTCCCAGGATCGTGCGCACGAGCAGCTTGATCGGCAGGGGCAGGTCCTGCAACTGGCCCGGGGTCAGGCCATCCATCGGTGGCACGTCGCTCCACAGCGCTGCGGCGGGTTTGAAATTCTCTCCGCCGGTGGCGGAGTCAACCGCTTTGTTGACAGCATTGTTGATCAGGCCGCACGCCAGCAGCGTTGGCACCAGCAAAAGCCCTACT
>DATDCZ010000138.1:0-4207 GCA_036524055.1 Anaerolineales bacterium
ATTGCCTCGAAGTTCCGATTGATCGTCTGCAGCAGCCGGACGTCCTCCAGGAAATCGTGTTTCCTCATTGGGCCGTAGCTCTCATCCGGCATCAACGAGGAGCCAAAGCGATCGTCGATTCTGCGCGCGAGCTCCGGTGGAAAAGTCTGAAATGGCACGAGTGTATCGTGTGTGGCCCAACCTACAACTTCCAGCCCATTGAAGCTCACAGGCGCATATACATCGGGGGGATCGACGATGATCGCCCGCGCATCGCCCGCCTGCAGGGATCTCCAGAAGGGAACTGAGGGCAGCCAGTCCGGCGTGGGAGTCCGCGAGAGCATGGTCTCCTTCTGCCAGATCGAATAGGCCACGAGCCCTGTCGCCCCCGGGTTGCGGCCCGTGTTAAATACATAATGCGTGGCTTCTGCCATCCAATCGGCCGTGGAACTCAGCCGGCCGTATGCTCCTGCCTCGCGCAGACGGCGGAAGTTTGGCAGGCTCCCGTCAGCCATCCATTTCTCGATGAGGTCCGGGTCGGTTGCGTCAATGAGTAGTGCCAGTAGTCGTTTCATTGTGGATTGTTCTGAGAAGTCTCCTGTTCGAAGATCGTATTGCGGGGTAAGGGCGGGGCGTTGTCCTGGGCCGCCTCACTCTGGGGGTGCATCTGCTGAGCTCCGGGAAGCCCGCATGCCTTCGTAGAATCCCCGGGCCCAGGCTGTCAAGCCGATCAGCAGCACCGGCAATTGAAGGATGAAACGCGGCAGATCCGCGAGGTTCCACTGGAGCACGCGCAGTGTGATGTATGCCAGCCTGCGCATCACCACCAGCCACGCCAGGATCGGATGCTCTCCGAGCCACGCGAGACTCGCATTCATGCGCAGCTTCTGAGCCGCGCGGCTGTAACCGAACGCGCGCTGATGCTCGAGGAACTGGCCCCAGGTGCTGCGGCCCCAGTGACGGACGCTCATGCCCGGGCAGAAGCGCACCTTATCGGGGTTTTCTGACGCCACCGGTTCGGTCAGGAGAATGTCCTGGGACACAATGGCCGCTGGGTTGAATCCACCCGCCGCCTCGAGTACGTTCCGGGGCATGGCCAGGTGCGCCCCAGGGAGATACGGGTGTGTTCCTGCGGGGCGACGCGGCGAAAAATCGACAAACTGAAGGCGATTGTCGCTGGCGGCGATGAAATGCCAGGGCTGCACATCCATTATCGGGCCGCCAGCCAACGCCGCACCTTCGTGGATACACCCGGCCGCAGCGCGAATCCATCCATGTTCCGGAATGCAATCCGCATCAATGAAGGCGAGGATGTCGGCCGAGGCGGCGCTGGCACCCGCGTTCCTGGCTGCGCCCGTGGAGAGTCCTGCGCTTGACCGAACCAGCCGGGCCCGCGGGAAACCCCGTGTGACCGCCTCGACTGCCGGATCGGAGGCGCTATCCACCACGATGACCTCGAACGTTGGAGAGCCTTGCTGCGCCTCAAGTGCCTGCAGGCAATAGGCCAATTCACGCGCGTGGCCCAGGCAGGGTATGACGACCGAGATCACCGGAGGATTGTCGCTGGCCGCCATGATTTCGAGGCGGAGTGTACCATCTCCGGTCTCATGCCGGCCGCGGCAGGCGCGCAGCGGATACAATCTGACACCAATCCTGTGGACATGCCGTGATCCCGAAGATCATTCACTACTGCTGGTTTGGCACGGAGGCGCCGGGGCCACTGCAACAGCGATGCCTGGAGAGTTGGCGCGTGACACTTCCGGGTTTCACTCTCAAGCGTTGGGATGCGTCCAATTCCCAGCTGGGCAGCCGGTATGCCCAGGCTTGCATGCGCGATCAACGCTGGTCCCGGCTGGCGAATCTCGTTCGTCTCCAAGCCCTGTTCAACGAAGGTGGCGTTTACCTTGACACCGACGTCGAGGTGCTTAAGGACTTGACGCCTCTCCTGAGCGACCCCTGTTTCCTCGGCTTCCAGCAGCGCGAAGCCCATGCTGAATGGGTGAACACAGCCGTTGTCGGGTCGGTGGCGGGGCATGCGTTTGTGCGCATGTGCATGGATCGGATCCTGGAAACGTTCGAGCACACGGGCCGGATCGATCGATCCCCGGTGACGGCGACGGCCGTGCTCAGCAGATTGGGCTTGAGCGACTATGGATATCAGAAGATCGGCGGTGTGACCCTCTACCCGGTCGACTACTTCTATCCATATTCGTGGCTCGAGGACTCATCCGATGCCCGGCTGACCTCCAATACATACTGCATACATCACTGGGCCGCCTCCTGGAAGAAGGGCCTGGTCCTGGAAATGCCCCGCCCGCTGCGGCGGCTCAGGAGGAGGCTGGCGAACTGGGCTCGCAACCTCCTTGGTCGCGGAAACCACTAGGCATTCGGGGCACGGCCCGCGCCTGCGCGTCGCGACGGCCAGATGCGGCGCCGTTCAGATCAGGTGTTCCGTGATCGTTTCGAGATGCAGGTAGCTGCCAAAGAGGCGGTCGAATGAATGCGGCTCGTGCCGCAGCACGCCTCTCCCCGGATAGAACGAAAGCTCACCGAAGTAGACGCGATCCCGAAGGGCGTACAGATCAACTCTGACAAACGGAAACGGCTGAGCCAGGCGGGCAGCGATCCGCAGCATGGGCTGCAGCAGGCCGGGCGCCGGCGGAACGGCCCCGCCCCGATTGGGCCAGAGCGTTCGGCGGCAGGCCAGGTGGTTCCAGCTCACGTCATACAGATCCACACGATGGCTCGTGAAGCGGTCGTAATCGATCTGAATCAAGCGGGGCTCACCATGGAAACAAAAGAACTTGTAGTCCTCCGGCACCTCGCCCGTGTCATCGAGCAGGAGTTGCTCGCACACGATCCGCGGCTGCAGGCCCTTGTAGCCCCACTCCCGACCGCCATCAAAGTAGTCCTGACGCAGGTATCTGGAAAGGGTTCGGACGGCGGCCGCGCGATCGAACGAGGCGAGCGAACGGCACACAACATTCCAGCCTGAACCGTGCGTTGCCTTGAGGATGAAGGCCTCCGGCAGGTTATCGAACCGGATCTCCTCGGCGGCATCATACACAGCGATCAGCGGAACCAGGATCTCGTCCGAAACCTGGCGGCGCACGAATTCGCGCACCTGATACTTGTCGCAGCACCGGCGCGCCAACTCATCGCGATAGTGCAGCTTCAGCCAGGTCAACTTCTCTGAGATGGTCTCCGGGGCGTTCAGGTGCGGCCACTCGCGCACGTGCCACAGGTGATCCAGTACTACATACTGCTCATCTTTGAGGGGTTTGAGCAGGTAGGGAGCAAACTTGTCGAAAAGCGAATGTGCCACTGGGCGAAGTTTTCCGCGGGCGGGCCTGGGTCAGATGCGCGACCCAAGGAGATGCCGCGCCAGACTCCAATTCACATTCATCATGGCACCCAGCGCCTTGATCAGCCAGGCTTCGGTGCGGCTGTCGGTCAGTCCAGGAGCGAACGGGAGGGAGCCGCCTGCCAGGATGGCTCCGTCACCGCGGGTGCGGCGCGCCTGCCATCGTCTACGGCGAGCCTGCAGGCTGGGCAAGTCCTGCAGCAGCGAGCGGACCGCCCTGAACCACTCCCGCCCGAAGCCGCGGCCTACGCATGCGATAAACGCGGCCAGGTCATACAGGGCCAAGGCCGGTGAAAGCAGTAGAAGTGTGCGGACCTGGAAGTGAAGCAGCATTGTGATCCAGCGGTGGCGCAACGTGAAATATGCCCTGCGCGCCGGGTAGTGGCCGCTGCCGCGAAATGACAGCCCGGGCGTGCCTTGTCCCATGTCGTGAAGGGCCACCGCGTCTGCTGCGCACCAGACCCGGTGCCCAAGGGCGCGCATCCGGTAGGAGAGCTCAAGGTCCTCAAAGTAAAAGAAGTAATTTTCGTCGAACCCCCCGAGGTCGGTCAGCAGCTGCCTGCGTACCAGGATGCATGCGCCGATGAAGGCGCCGCAATCCGAGGGCAGGGGTGGGGTTTCACTGACCAGTGCATCCCGATGATTCAGCGTCAGCATCCCGGCAAAGTGGATGGAGGCGCCGTCGCACTGGATCACAGCATCCGCCGGATGAATGAGGATGCGCGGGCAGACGACGGCGGCCCCCGTCGTCTGCATTGCGTTGAGCATGAGACGGAGGCCACCGCGCGTGAGATACACATCGTCGTCCAACACCAGCACAAGCTCCGAGGTGACCTGGGCAAGCCCCGCGTTGCGCGCGTGGGT
>DATDCZ010000139.1:0-7664 GCA_036524055.1 Anaerolineales bacterium
CTCGTCAGCTTCCTCAGGGACACGGCGACGCGGGCGAAGATTCCCTACCAGATCCGGCAGCCCGGCACGGGCGGCACTGACGCGGGCGCCATCCAGCGCGCCGTCGAAGGCATCCCGGTTGTCTCAGTGTCGGTCCCGGGCCGATATCCCCACACCGCTATGGGCGTAGCTCGCATTGAGGACTGGCGCAATACGTACAGCCTCGTGTCCGCCGCGCTGCGCCGTATCTCGCCGCAAGTGTTGTCAGTAAGGGCAAGCCGCAAGGCCGGACGATCAGCAAAGAGGCAAAGATGAAGCAACTCCTCCAGAGACTCACCGACGCGTTTGGTCCCTCCGGCCACGAGTCAGGCATCCGTGAGTTGATACGCAAGGAAGTGCGCGGACTCGCCGATGACGTTCGCGTGGACGCATTGGGCAACCTCATCGTCCACAAGCGGCCTGCGGTGAAAGCGCGCGGCGGCGCCTGGCGCAAGATCATGGTCGCCCCGCACATGGACGAGATCGGGCTGGCTGTCACGCACGTGGACGGCAAGGGTTTCGTGCGGTTCACATCCGTTGGCTATCTCTACCCGCGCAACCTGCCGGGCGCACGCGTGCGCTTTCTGAATGGCACCGCCGGCGTGATCGGCATCGAACCCATGGAGAAACCTGCGGATGTCCCACCGCTGGACCGGATGTACATCGACGTTGGCGCCACCTCGCCCAAGGATTGCCCCGTTCAGGTGGGGGACGTCGCCGGGTTTGAACGTCCCTTCCTTGACCTCGGCCAACGCGTGGTCGCAAAGGCGATGGACGACCGCATCGGATGCGCCGTTGCCATCGAGGCGCTGCGAAAGCTGGGCCGCAGCCCCAATGATGTCTACATCGTCTTCACCACGCAGGAGGAGGTCACCTCACACGGAGCCCTGACCTCTGCCTATGGCATCGATCCCGACGCGGCCTTTGCCCTTGACGTCACCACCTGGGGTGACACGCCCGGTATTCGCGGTTTTGACATTGCCCTCGGCAAGGGGCCGGCTATCAAGATCCGCGATACCGGCATGATCTCGGATCCTCGCGTCGTGAACTGGATGGTGAAGACCGCTGAGCGGAACCGCATTCCGTATCAGCGCGAGGTGCTGGTGGGCGGCACGACAGATGCCAGTGCCATACAGTTGGTTCGCAGCGGCGTGCCGGTGGGTTGCGTTTCGATTCCCTGCCGCTACGTGCACAGCGCCTCGGAAATGATCGATATTCGCGATGCAGAGAATGCTCTGAAGCTGGTCGTCGCGCTGCTGAAGACCCCGATCGATCTCTCCCGGCCCGACTAGGCCGTGAGGTCGCAAGCATTATTGCATGCTAAGAAGAGCGGCGGTCGTCTCGACCGCCGCTCTTCATCTTCTTCACAGGAACGCCCAGAGCAGCCACAAGATGATCATCATCGCGCCGATGGCGAACACGGCGATGAAGGCCCAGCCCCAGGCGATCATGTAGGCGCGCGCTGACTCGAAGCCGAGCTTTCGGTCATGCAGGCGCCTCGTTTCCGCTCCGTAGAGCGCCAGCGGCGACGCCAGCAGGCCGATGATGGGCGTGAAGAAAGCGCTCACCACCAGTCCCGCCAGGTACGCCAGCAGGATCGAGCGCCACGGCACATGCCGGCCGCGCATCTTCCGCGCGATGATGATATTGTCCACGATGCTGCCGGCGATCATCAGCAGCGTGATCAGCGCGAACAGCGTCCAGTCGATCCACGCCATATGGCCGGCCTCGTTCGCCAGCAGCGCGTAGAACAGCGTTGCCAGCCACATCACGATCAGGCCGGGGAATACAGGGATCAGCAATCCCGCCCAACCGATCAGCAGCACGGCAAGCGTGATCCCTTGCAGCACGACCAGGCTCCAGAATCCTGGATCGACCGGCATCAGTACGCCTCAGCTCTCAATGGGTATGTGTCCGTCGTCAGCAACTTGCTTACCCCTGCGGGCGGATCACATCGATGCCGCCCATCCATGGTCGCAAGACTTCAGGCACGACGATCGAGCCATCCGCCTGTTGATTGTTCTCCATCACGGCGATCAGCGTTCGCGGCAGCCCCAGGCCCGATCCGTTCAGCGTGTGGACGAAGCGGCTCTTGCCCTTGTCAGCCGTGCGATACTTGATATTCGCACGCCGCGCCTGGAAGTCGCGCACGTTCGAGATGGAAGATACCTCCAGCCACTCGCCGCAGCCTGGCGCCCACACGTCGATGTCGTACGTGATTGCCGCGCCGAAACCGATGTTTGCGGTGCACAGTTGTTTGACGCGATAGGCCAGGCCGAGGGCCTTGCAGGTTTCCTCTGCGTCCGCGCGCATCTTCTCGAGCCAGTCATCCGATTCTTCCGGCTTGCAGAAGATGTACATCTCAACCTTGTCGAACTGGTGCCCGCGCTTGATGCCGCGCACATCCCGGCCGGCGCTCATCTTCTCGCGCCGGAAGCAGGGCGTGTAAGCGGTGTAGCGCCGGGGCAGGCTGGCCTCGTCAAGGATCTCATCCATGTGCAGGCCGGTAAGAGGCACTTCCGCGGTCGGGACGAGGTACAGGTCCTCTTCGTGGTCCTTGTACAGGTTGTCGGCGAACTTGGGCAGCTGCCCGGACCCGAAGACCGTTGCGGTCTTCACCATGAACGGCAGGTATCGCTCGGCATAGCCCTGCCGGATGTGCAGGTCCAGCATGAACGCGATCAACGCCCGCTGCAGGCGCGCGCCGGCGCCGTTCAGCACGTAGAAGCGCGAGCCCGTGATCTTGGTGCCGCGCTCGAAATCGATGATGCCCAGCGCCGGGCCCAGGTCCCAGTGTGCCTTGGGTGTGAAGTCGAACTTCCTGGGCTCGCCCGCGCTGGTGAGCAGAACGTCGTCATCGTCGCCGGCGCCGATCGGCGTGCGCGCGTCGGGGATGTTCGGCACCGTGGCGGCGGCCGCGTTCAGCTGCTCGTCGATCGCCGCGACCTGCTGGTCGAGCGTCGCGATCTCGTCGCCCACGCCGCGCATGGCCTCGATCTTCTCCTGGCGCCTCGCGCCGTCCTTGAGCTGGCCGATCTCCTTGGAAGCCGCGTTGCGTTCCGCCTTGAGCTTTTCGACGCGCGTCAGCACGCTCCGGCGCTGCTCGTCCAGCGCAAGGATGGAATCCACCACTGCCGGGTCCATCTGCCGGTCGCGCATGGATTTCCTGACGATGTCGGGTTGTTCGCGGATCAGGTTGATGTCGAGCATGTGCACCTCCACTTGCCGCCGGTTGCGTCCCCGGCCGGCAATATAAGACGCCCCGGTCCGTTTGCAGGACGAGGGGGCGTCTCGTGGTGCCACCTGCTTTTGTGCCTCCGCCTCGGCCCGTTGACCGGCCGCGGGACGCACCTTGGTGTGCGCGCTAACGGGCGCTTCCGGCCCTCTTACGATGCTGCCTTTGCTGCAGCATCCCTGCAAGGGCGACGGGACGAAGGGGATTCGCCTGGCTGCCGACCGCCTCGCACTAACCGGCGGCTCGCTGTGCGGCAGGACCTCAGCTACTGGTCTTCGTGCTGTCTTGTGGGCTGCATTATACGCGCTGCCTCCCGCGCGTCAATCCCCATTGCCTTTGAACAGGTCGGTGGTGGCGCGGCCGGGCTGGTTGATGCCCTCACGCCTCAGCACCTTCCAGGCGGTCATGACCAGGATCCTGAGGTCCAGCCAGAAGGAGCGGTGATCCACGTACCAGACGTCCAGCTTGAAGCGCTCGGCCCAATCCAGGGCGTTGCGGCCGTTCACCTGGGCCCAGCCGGTGAGCCCCGGGTGCACATCGTGGCGGCGCATCTGCTCGGGCGAGTACAGCGGCAGGTAATCCATCAGCAGCGGCCGCGGGCCTACGAAGCTCATATCCCCGCGCAGGATGTTGTACAACTCGGGCAGCTCGTCCAGGCTGAACGCGCGCATCCATGTGCCAGACCGCGTCAGCCTCACCGAATCGGATAGCGGTTCGCCGGAGGCATCCATGGACTCCTGCATGGTGCGGAACTTGAAGATGCGGAAGGGCTTGCCCTTGTAGCCCGGGCGCATTTGCGAAAACACCACCGGCGGGCCGACCGTGATCAGCACAAGCAGCGTCAGCAGCAGCAGGATCGGAGACAAGATAATGATGCTGATCAAGGAGAATATGACGTCGAATAGCCGCTTGCCCGCGGGCATGAAGGCATTCTACCAAATGTGGTATTATCGATTCGGGAGTGGGTGAGATGAACGAACGCATCCTCATCATTGAAGACGATCAGGCCATCCTCAAACTTCTTCAGCGGGGATTGGCATATGAGGGTTACACGGTCGATACCGCCACGGATGGCCGCAGCGGACTCATCCTGGCCCGCGATCACACCCCCGACGTGGTCATATTGGATTGGATGCTTCCGGGCATGGACGGCCTGGAAGTGTGTCACCGCTTGCGGCAGGGGGGCTCGATTCCCATCCTGATGCTCACCGCCAAAGACACCGTGCAGGATCGCATCCAGGGCTTGGACGCCGGCGCCGACGATTACATGGTCAAGCCGTTCAACCTGGACGAATTGCTGGCGCGCGTGCGCGCCCTGCTGCGGCGAACGCAGCCGGAACGCGTGCCGGTGCTCAAGTTCGCCGACCTCACGCTGGATACCGGCTCGCGCCAGGCCTCGCGCGTCAGCCGCCTGATCCCGCTGACTGCCAAGGAATACGAGCTGCTCGAGCTTTTCATGCGGCATCCCAAGCAGGTGCTGACACGCGAGATCATTTTCGACCGCGTCTGGGGCTATGATTTCGGGGGTGAAAGCAACGTGCTCGAGGTCTACATCCGTTACCTCCGCCAGAAGCTCGAGGCAGATGGCGAATCCCGTCTGATCCATACCATCCGCGGCGTGGGCTACGTCCTGCGGGAAAATCCCTAGTACAGGGTCCGGGCCCGAACCGGGCCTGCCGGCGTGTCCCTACGTCTTCGGCTCACACTGCTCTATTCCACGCTGGTCGTGGGCATCCTGCTGATCTTCGGCGCGGCGGTCTATATCCTCATCAGTGTCATCCTTCTAAACCAGGTGGACAACACCCTGGCAGCCACTGCGCACGACATCATCCGGGTTACTACTGTGGATCAGTCCGGCGAGGTGAGCGCCATCAGCTTGCCGTCGCTGGATATGACCGCCAACACCTACGTTCAAGTGTGGGGGCGTGATGGCAAGTTGAAATCCAGCTCTCCCGGCATCTCGGCCATGCGCGTGCCGCTCGACCCCATCGGCCTGCAGTCGCAGGACCCCGTCTATCGCGATCACACGACCAATAACATCCATCTGCGGGTGTTGAGCGTGCCGCTGGAGCTCGGCGAACACAAGATCGCTGTCATGCAAGTTGCGGCAAGCCTGACCGTGGCGGATACGGCGCGCGCCAACCTCATCTACATCCTGCTGGCGGCCTCGTTCGTATCGGCCGGCCTCGCCGCGGTCGGTTCGTGGCTCGTGCTCGGACGCTCGCTGGCGCCCCTGCGCACCGTGACGGACACTGCGCAGGCCATCAACCGCGCCGATGACCTCTCGCGACGCATCCCGTACACGGGCCCAAGCGAAGATGAGATTGGCAGCCTCATCGAGTCGTTCAACCAGACGCTGGAACGCCTGGAGGTGCTCTTCAAGTCGCAGCAGAGGCTGCTGGCAGACGTGAGCCACGAGCTGCGCACGCCCCTCACCGTCATCAAGGGCAGCGCCGACCTGATGCGCCGCATGGGCAAGCTGGATGAAGAGTCGCTCACCAGCATCAACCTGGAGGCCGGCAGGCTGACGCGTTTGGTCGGAGGTCTGCTGCTGCTGGCGCAGGCCGAATCGGGCAAGCTCAGCCTGGACCTCAAGCCGCTGGCGCTGGACACGCTGCTGCTGGAGGTGTTCCAGGAGATGCGCGTGCTGGCGGGCGGCAAGGTCCGCCTGACGCTGACCAACATCGACCAGATGCAGATGATCGGCGACCGCGACCGGTTGAAGCAGGTGTTCCTCAACGTGGCGGCCAACGCCGTCCGTTACACCCCCGAAGGCGGCGAGGTCATGGTCGGACTTTCGCGCGTGGGCGACCAGGCGCGCATCGTCATCAGCGATACCGGCCCGGGCATCCCCGAAGAGGACCTGCCGTTCATCTTCGAGCGCTTCTACCGGGCGGAGAAAGCGCGCACCCGCGGTCGCGGCGGTTTCGGGCTTGGGCTCTCCATCGCCCAGTGGATCGTCGAGAATCACGACGGCACCATCGAAGTGGAATCCAAGGTGGGGCAGGGGACCACATTCGCCATATGGCTGCCGCTTGTGCGGGCCGCCGCGCAAGGCGGCATCGAGCCGCCATTGCGCGCCCCGGCGCCATGAGGCGCAGGGGCAGCTCCCGAAGAACTGAAGTCCAATCCAGGCAACTGATCCAGGTCAGCCGTCCAGGCCGAGCCGCGCTCTTGCACCGCGGCACATGCTTGCTCCGGCTGTGGCAAACCATTCGTCGAGGCGGGCCGATGTCTGCGCGCCGCTGATGGCGTCGGCATAGATGCCGCTGGCCCAATAGACGTAACGCCGGGTCTCGTCGGGCCAGGTCCACTCGCCGCGGGCGATAACACCGATGCCTCCGTTGTAGCCGGCGAATGCCAGGTTGGCATCGCCGTCCGCCGACTCCAGCGCGCGCTTCAGGTACGCCAGCCCGCGGCGGGCATTTGTTTCCGGGAGGTAGGGAGAATCCGCGGACGCGAAGTGGTACGGCATCACCTGGAAAAGGCCGATGGCGCCCGAGCGCGACGTGGCGCGCGGGTCGCCGCAGGACTCGATCTGCATCACCGTCGCGGCCAGGTTGGGGTCGAGCCCGGCTGCGGCTGCCCATGCCACGATCGACCCCGCCCAGTAGCGGATCTCGGGCGTGAAGATGGGCGCGATGTCCCCGGCGCCCGCGGAAGCAGCAGGGGCCGCGGCCGTGCCGAATGTGGCGGCATTTACCGGATGCCGGATGGCCGCGACCGACAAACCCGCGGCGACGAGCAGGATGATCAGCGGCGCCAGGATGTAGTCGGAGCAGCAGCCTGCGGCCCGCGGGTGCTGTTCTGTGTTGAGGGCATCTGGATCGGCATATCGAGCGCTGATTTACCCGCCTGTAGAATTGATCCTCGAGTTTGAAGCAATTAGAAACAATTCAGATATGCTCAAAGCAAGGACGGTCGCTGCTTCAGCGACCGTCCTTGCTTTCGGCGAAACGAGGCGCTACTGGAACCGGCGCTCATGGCCGGAATCTGAAGCGGAGGCATCCAGCGCAATGTTCTGATAGGTCGGCTCAGGCCGGTCGTATGGCGCACCCGAGGTCGTCTTTGGCGCAGGCCGGAAGGATGAGGAAACCGGGCGTGAGATAGATGAGGCCGTGCGCAGCGCAGGTGTGACCTGGGGGCGGCCGGAGGGCGGGCCGTAGGAGCGCGGGCTGGCGGCGGGCATTGGGGCGGTCGTGAAGAGCCGGTCGCCGGCCACTGAGAACGTGCCGATGATTAGGACACGGATCAGCCACACCATCGCAGCCACGAAGACCGGAACGACGCGCGTGAGTGTGCCCTCACTGACGATGCTCGTGCCGGCCGAGTTTGCCTGCTGGGCGATCGCGACGGAGACGCCCCACCACGTGAGCAGCGCATTGAAGCTGGCAGCCAGCAGCCAGGCGCC
>DATDCZ010000140.1:0-8223 GCA_036524055.1 Anaerolineales bacterium
AGAAGCGGAGGATCCGCTTCTGCAACAAATGGCGCTCCTGGCGCGATTCGAACACGCGACCTTTTGGTCCGCAACCAAACGCTCTAATCCACTGAGCTACAGGAGCAAAGGCCAAAAGATTCTAATGCGAAAAGGGGTCACGGTCAAGCGTGCTTGACCCGACCTGTGCGTAAGGGTAGAATCGTCGGGCTGCGGGAGTCGCCAAGTGGTAAGGCGTCAGCCTTCCAAGCTGATATTCGCGGGTTCGAATCCCGTCTCCCGCTCTATTGCAGGGTGGAATTGTGTGATCAGGGGCCCATGGCGCAGTGGTTAGCGCAGGCGACTCATAATCGCTTGGTCGAAGGTTCGAATCCTTCTGGGCCCACTATCGCAAGTACGGACAGGGGAAATGCCATGCCAAGAGAGTAGCCGAACTGGACTTGAGTCCTTATCCGCTTGGTTCGAGGTGCTAGTCCCCGGCGAGGAGCTTTCCAGTCCCCCCTTGGACCTACCCTCCCGATCGCATCACGCCGGCCCAGGCAGATAGCCTGGGCCGATTGCCATTCCCGGATACCCCCAGTCTCCTACTATGTCCCCACGAGCTCCGTGATTCCGGCCGCGGACTGCACGTCCCGAAGCGCCTCTTTTCTCTGCCGGCACGCTTGCAGTTCTAAAGCGATGCCGGCGCACATCACAGCGCCCCCCAGCCCGGTGACCCCGTGCGTGTCAGTAATCGGGCTGTTCCAAACCGGGGGTCACCGGGGCAATGCCGCTGCTCAGGCTGTGCTCGCCCGGGTGACAGGGTGGGGGCGATTGACCAGGAAATATCCGAAGCCCACGGCGAAGAAGAGGTAGAGCACGACGACGGACCATCCCAGTGGGTTCAGCAGGCCGGAAAGCTGGGCAGCCAATGTCGCCAGGAAGCCCAGCGCGTCGTAGACGCACAGACCCAGGATGATGGCCTGGCGTGCCTCTGAGTCCGCGGCGTTCCTGGCATACCAGGTGATCATGAGATTGCCGATCAGCGACGCACCGTATTCCCGGGCGGCAAAGGCGCCGGCTGCAGCCAGGGAGAGCCCGAAGACTGAATAGACGAAGTCTGGCGCCAGCAGGATGGGCACCCCCAGGGCCAGACACACGGCGGCTTTGATGACCATCAACGTTTGGAATTTCATTTCACACCCTTCCTGTCTAGAGTTCTTTGAGATTGAAGCCAGGCCGCTTCCTATTCTCCGGTTCCTCGAGAAGGAAGATCGCCCAGGCTGTCGCAAAGCCTATCGACACAAATGTCAGTGCCAGGCACGCGACAAACGTCTGGTTGAGAAAGAGAAGATTGGGGTTTCGCAGCATGCACAGCGCCTCCTTTTTTCGACCACAGCTTTTGGCCGTATAATATGAAAGAGCCGCAAAGACTTCGCTAAATAATCGTTAAGAGCGCCGACGACTCTTCCCCACTCGTTGAAGCCGGCGTCCCGCCAGGGAGATCACCAGCCTGGGGAGGCTGTATGTTGGAGATCACGACTTTAGGCGGCTTTTCCGTGGGGGTGAATGGCCAGGCTCTCCAGAATATTGGGTCACACAAAGCCAGGGCCCTTCTGGCCTACCTCGCTGTCGAGAGCAAGCCGCACAGCCGCGCTGAGCTGGTCACACTCTTTTGGCCCGAAAGCACAGAGCAACACGCATCGACCAGCCTTCGGGTCGTCCTGTCAGAACTGCGAAGGAGCGTCAGGGGGTATCTGGATATTTCGCGGGAGGCGGTCGCGATCAGTTCGGATGCGAAGGTGCATCTCGACGTGGCCGACCTGGAGCGGAATCTCGCAGCCGGCAATATAGAACAGGCCCTGGAGATCTATCAGGGCGATTTCCTGAAGGGTTTCCACATGCGGGGCAGCGCCCAGTTCGAAGACTGGCTGCGAGTGGAACAGGAACAGTTGCGCAGCCGGCTGGCAGGCGCCATTCACGATGCGATCTCGCAAGCGATCGACGCCGGCGACTACGCAAAGGGGCACACCTTCGTCAAGCGCTTGCTGGAGCTCGACCTGCTGGATGAGGTCGCTCACTACCAGCGCATTTTGCTCCTCGCGCTGGACGGGCAGAGAGCCGCGGCTCTGGCTCAATACGAGAAATGCTGTGAAACCTTGCGCGAGGAGTTGGGGGCAGAGCCTTCAGCAGACTTGCAGCAGCTGCATGAACGCATCCTAAGGGGTGACAGCCCGGCGAGCCTCAAGCCCGTCCTGCCGGAACATAATCTTCCTGCCCCGCAGACAAGCTTGGTCGGCCGGGAGAACGAATTGGTGAAGATCCGGGGCCTGGTGCGCGATCCGGCCTGCCGTCTTCTGACGCTGGTGGGTCCGGGCGGGAGCGGCAAGACCCGTCTCGCGCTCCAGGCCGCCAGCGAGTCGCTGCGTTCCTTCTCGGACGGCACCTTTTATGTCCCGCTCGAGTCTGCGAACTCGGCTGACGATCTGATCCCGGCCATCGCGCGAGCCCTCCAATTCACCCTCGATAGTTTCATCAACGGCGCCGATCTGAGAACCCAGATATTGGATTACCTGAGAAAGAAGTCGATCCTTCTGGTTTTGGACGGTTGTGAGCGTATCGCTGGCAACGCAGTAGACCTCGCGGCAATCCTTGAGAGGGCGCCTAATGTACGCGTCCTTGCGACTTCGCGGCAAAGGCTTGGGTTGAGGTCCGAACGGGTATTCCCGGTTGAAGGCCTGGGAGTCCCTCAGACGGTGGAAGAAATGCGCCCAGATGGTATGCAGGCCATCAGGCTGTTTCGTGAACGGGCCGAGCAGGCTGCAGCCGATTTCCAGCTTTCCACGGCGGACTATGAGCCAGTAGTCCGTATATGTAAGATGGTCGAGGGTATGCCGCTGGGGATTGAGCTGGCCGCCGCCTGGATGTCGATCCTATCTCCGCTGGAAATTGCGGAGGCAGCCGGCAAGAGCCTCGACTTCCTCACCACCACGATGGGCGATATGCCGGAAAAACACCGCAGCCTGCGGGCGGTGTTCGACGGCTCCTGGTTCCTGCTGACTGATGATCTACGAGACACATTCAGCAAGCTGTCGGTGTTTCGCGGCCCGTTTGACGTGCAAGCCGCCCAGCAGGTGGCTGGGGCAAACCTGGAGCAGTTGTCGGGACTCCTCAATCGATCTCTCTTGCGCAAAGCTGAGGCTGGGCACTTCACCATGCACAGCCTGCTCCGGCAGTACGCCGCCGAGAAGCTGAACGAGTCGAAAGCGGTGGAGCGGCAGATGCAGGACCGGTTCTGCCATTACTACGCGGACATGGCGACGCGACGCGAACGGGAACTAATGGGGCCAGGGATGCTCCAGGCGCGCGACCACATTCGAAAAGAAATGGACAACTTCCGGGTGGCGATTAATTGGGCCGCCGTGCATTGGCCGGAAGAGTCGTCCAGGAAGCTGCTCATCTCGCTCGTGGCCTTCTATGCCATTCACGGATGGCAGGAGGGCGTGTTCGCATTTCGCGACATCGCTCGCATCAGGAAGGATGCCTTGGTTGCCGGAGGAGCCCCCGAGCCGTTCAAAGACCCTGTGTATTTGAGCGCCCGCATCCACCAGGCCTTCTATCAGTGCAACCTGGGTCTGATCGCTGAAAGTGAAGCGATATCGAGGGAATGCCTGCAGGCGCTGCGTCGGCCAGGCCTGGAGAGCGAATTGTCCGTGTGCTTGCAGAATCTGGGGGTCAATGCCTCCTATCGCGGCGAGTATGGGAGCTCACGCGAGCTGTTGGAAGAAGCGATCCTGCTCGGGCGGCAATGTGACCATGTTATCTGGCCCACCTACCTGCTCTGGCTGGGGAACGTCTATTTCCAGCTCGGGGAGTACGAGCAAGGGCTGTTGAGTCTGCAGAAATCCTACGACCATTTTGATCGTCAAGGGACGCTGTGGGGAACCGCCTTCGCGCTGAGCAAGATAGCGATGGCCGAGGATGGATTGGGCGATCATGCCCGTGCCAAGAAACATCATCAAGAGGCGCTGTCGGTCTTTGACCGCCTGGAAAGCAAGGCCGGAAAAGCATACGCGCTGAGCCGCATGAGCATGAGCGCGTATTTCCTTGAGCACTATCCGGAAGCCGCGCAGCTGGCGCAGCAAGGCTACGAGGCGTTCGATGAGATCGGCCACCGCTGGGGTGTTTGCACCTCCCTGTGCGCGTTGGGGTTCGCCAACATCGGTCTGGGCGAGAGGGCAAAGGCCGAGGCATTTTTCAGAAAGGCTCTCAGAGAATCCAGACCGGATCAAATTGTGCCGCAGAGTTTGTATGCGCTGATCGGCCTCGCCTGTTGCATTGCACAGGAAGGGGAGCAGGAGAAGGCGCTTGAGCTGATCGAGTATGTGCGCAAGCACCCGGAAACCCCCTCCATCTACTTGGAGCAGGCGGTTCGCTGGATCGGCAGCTTGGAGCAGGCTCCCTTGCCGGATGGCGGGCCGGCAGCCAGCGTCGACGGTGATCTGGAGGACGTTTACGAGATAGTTCAAAGGCTGCTGGGATGATCGAGTCTGCCCTCAACCTCGTCCCCGGGGAACCGTACTCCCGAGTCTGCATCTGGACGCCACTGGAGTTCCAGCCCAACTGGAATTGAACCCCGCAGGTGCCAAGCGCTTCTCTTGGTATGAATATGCTTGGTCGAAGCTTCCCCCTCCGCTGCGCTTCGGGGGCTTTCCTTTCAGGACCTGGGGCGCGGCGAATCCCCGCAAGTGGCCCCACAAACGAGTACCAATGCGGGACAGCTCAATTGCTGAGCCGCAATCCATCCTTAGCGCGGTCTTGCGCCCGTGCGGTTACACTGACAAGCCAATGTCTTCAAGTTGACATCGTCTGGTCCTGCCCAGCATCGGGCATCGCACATCGTTGCGCGCCGATAACGTGTATGCGGAGAAGATCGGATGAGTGATAAACCAAGAGAACTATCGATCAGCAACTTGCAGCGGCTATATGCGATCGTTGTAAGCCTTGCTATTGCTGAAAGCCTGAGGCGCCTGCTATCGGATTACGGCGACAATGGTCAATTGCCGGAATTCGCAAGTATGGTTGCGGTCTTCAGCTTGTTGATAACTGTAATTCCCTATTTTCACGGCGCCAACCGTTACCTCGAGGCAACATACATCACAGGCGAGAGCAAGGTTAAGTCCCAGACGCTTATGTTGGATTTTGTTGCTCTGTTCGTGGAAGGTCTCATCTTCTTCATTCTTGCCGTGGTAATCGAGAAGACACAAGTCTTCTTTACGATCCTTGCAGCGCTGTTTGTTTACAGTTCAGTTTGGATAAGTTTCCGATATCTGAGTACTAGCAGGGGCAATAAGATTCCCTTCGTGCTTTCTTGGCCAATCGCTAATCTCACTGCCGCAGCGCTCCTGTTGATTATCGTTTGGCCAGGTCTCCTCAGGTGGAGCCTGGGGCTATCAAGTACGGCTATGAATGTTGGACTTGGTGCCACGGCCCTCTTGAGGACTGTATATGACTATTACTCATCCTGGGACTTCTATGTGCCCTCCGGCAAGATGACCGACAGCATGCCTTCCAGAGGGCCACAACGGAGGAAGTAGTGATCTGCGAACGTCACTGGCGCAGCACAGCGTCCACACGCTATGCTGCTTTGGGGAGCGGTCATGGCTGCTCGTCGCCCCGTTCAATCCCGGCCTTTGTGCCAGGGCAAAATCATAGCCCAACTGGAATTGAGCCCCGCAGGTGCCGCGCGCTCTTGTCGGCATGAATACGCTTGGTCGAAGGCTCCCCCTGCGTTACACTTCGGGGGCGCGGCGCCCGAGAGTTCACGTCGGGCAGCCCCTATGAGAGCGCGAATGGTCTGATGATGAAGAAGTCTCTGCAGCTTGAGGTGCTTGCGGCCGTGCTCATCTCCATCGGATTCGTTGCGTGGAGTTGGGCTTTCATCTATTCAACGTCGTTCGCGACGCTGCACGAGACCCGCATGTACTGTCTCGTCGACGACGCCATGATCTCCATGCGCTACGCCTGGAACTTCTCGCACGGGCATGGGCTGGTATGGAATCCTGGCGAATATGTGCAGGGCTATACCAACCTGCTCATGACGCTGCTGATGGCGCTGGCCACGCTCATATTGAGCAAGACGAACGCAGTGCTTTCCGTACAGATCGCGGGCGTGGTCTTCATGCTCGTCATCGCATGGCTCACCATGCAGATCGCGGACCAGGTGGTGCAGGAGCCGGACCCGCAATTACGAGCCTACTTCCGCACCCTGGCCTTCACCGGCAGCCTGGCCTACTATCCGCTGGTGTACTCGTCCCTGCTTGGAATGGAAACGGGGCTCCTGACCGCGCTACAGCTGGCCGGCATGCTGCTGGCCTTCCGATACGCCAATTCCGGAAGATGGCGAACGCTGCTGGGTTCTGCCATCTTCTTCGGGCTGGCCTTCCTCACGCGCAACGAGTCGATCATTTTCTTCCTGGCCGTCTGGACCTACCTCCTGTGGAATGCGCGCACAACTAAACAGCGCACCGCGTATGTCCAGATGCTCACCTCGGCAGGGCTGGTATTTGTGATTGGCGCCGCCGAGCTCCTGTTCCAGTACCTGTACTATGGGTCGGTGCTGCCAAACACCTATACGCTGAAGCTGACCGGCATGCCCATCCTACTCCGGCTCGCGAACGGCCTGGGTGCCGTCGGGCCATTCTTAAAGGAGGATGGCTTCATCCTGACGCTGGCCCTTGTGGGCTGCATGTTCCCGTTCACGCTCAAGAAGGTTCTACTCGCGTCGTTCTTCGTGCTGGCCGCCATCTACCAGGTCTACATCGGCGGCGATTCGCTGCCCTACTGGCGCATGTTCGCGCCGGTTGTTCCGTTGCTTCTCATACTCGCCCTGGAAGCCCTGTCAGTTGCAGCACATGCGGCCGCACGCCTACCGCTATGGACGCGCCTGCCCCGCCCGGCGCGAAAAGTCCCCGCCGGCTCGCTCACTGCGCTGTTTGCGCTGCTCGTGTTCGCAACGGTTCTCGCTTCTGCCAACAGGCTCTACTACGGGGAATTTACGTTTGCCAAAAAACCCTTTAAGGTCCAGGCCAATCTCGAGAATGTTCGTACAGCAATCGTGCTGAACGACATCCTCAAGCCGCAGGCGACGATCGGCGTGTTCTGGGCAGGTGCGATCCCCTATTACACCGACTTTCGCGCAGTCGATTTCCTGGGAAAATCGGATCCCTATATTGCCAGCCTTCCGCCCGACATGTCGGGCAGCATCGCTTGGAACGGGATGTTCAGCGTTCCGGGTCACAACAAGTACGATCTCAACTACTCGATCGTCACCTTGAGGCCAACTTACATTCAAGGAGAGGCCTGGGGCACGCAGAGCGTGGTGGCCTGGGCCAGTGCAGCGTACACGGAAGTGACCTATAGGAATGTACGCCTGGCATTGCTGAGACGCTCGCCCGATGTCCTTTGGAGCAAGCTTACTCCGCCCTGATGGCTCCCAACCGCCGAAGCCGCCCGCGTGCGTGAACGCGGCAAGGAGGCGTTCCTCAAACGGAGGTTCCGCCACGGAAACGAGAGCCGAACAAAACAAAGAAGCGCGCTCATCGCCATTGTGTTCATCCATATTGCATCAGCCATGGCAATAATCTTGGTTTGGCAGTATGGAGGACAAGAAAGAAGAGCGGCCCAGTCTACTATGCTCATTCCAGGGAGAAAAGCCTGATCAGGTTTGGGAGCTGCTTCGAGACCCCACGATGTGCTCCAGTCATAGCTCTAGTGCGACCGGCCCACATACGCTTGGTCGAAGGCAGGTCCCCCATAAGCACTATCGCATTGCAGGCAAGTCTGCCTATTGAATCTCTTCGCAATAGAAGATACAGTACATCCAACTTGCTCAATGTACGGGGTGGAGGGACGAATGATCCGTAAACACTTTCTTCTATATGGTCTTTTCATTGGCGCGTTCGTGTTAGCCGCCTGCAGCCCAGGCAGCCCGGTGGCGCCCACTGAGGGCCCAACGGCGCCTCCGCCTTTGGCGGGCCCCACGGTCGGGCCGACCGCGCTCCCATCGTTGCAGGACTACTCCAACGCGGATTTTGGCTTCAGCTTTTCCTATCCCGCCGGCTACGAGCTGCAGAGTTCCTTCCCACATTCTGTCGTCTTCCTCGCCCCGCAGGATACGTCCGGTCACCGCGAGCGCGGTTGGCTGGCGGTGGAATTGGCCTCCGAGGACAACGCGGAGTGGTACGCAGATCAGGCGAAGGCAGA